>CAWUMA010000006.1:0-16467 GCA_963923835.1 uncultured bacterium | reverse complement strand
GACCGGGTCGTGATACGTCACGGTGTAGCGCTTGCAGTTGGTCCAGACGGCGTACAGATCGGCGTTGGCGCTCAGCGCGGGAATTTGTTGACCGGCGGCGTACAAAGTGCCCGAGCCGTTGGCGTTCAAGCTCCAACCCGAGAAGGTGCAGCCACTTCCGTTGGGGTCGGGATTCGGTCCCTGCACCGTCGGTGTATCTCCCGCGGCGTACTTGTTGGGATCGCTCGGAGCGTTCTTCCCGATGGGGTCGTGGTACGTGACGGAAAGATTGCGACAGTTGACCCAGACTGCGTACGCATCCACGTTGCCCGACACCGAGGGGAAGTTCCCGGGCAGGTTGTAGAGGGGTGCGCTTCCCGTCGACGACAAACTCCATCCGGCGAAGGTGCAGCCACTTCCGTTGGGGTCGGGATTCGGTCCGGCCACCGGAGGCGTGTCACCGTTGGCGTACTTGTTCGGATCCGACGGGTCGTTCTTGCCAATCGGGTCGTGGTAAGAGACGGAGTAGATCTTGCAATTCGTCCACACGGCATAGAGCGTCACCGTTGACGACACCGTCTGACCGACGGCGTATGTGGGGTCGCCCACGGAAGCCGACGCGTTCGTGGACCAGCCCTGGAAAGTGCACGTGCTCGGGGCCAACCAGTTCGGGCCTGGATTGTCGTTGTAACTCGCGATAGTGGTCGTCTTTCCGACCGGCGTGCTCACTGTGAAGGTCGGCGGTGACGCACCGTAGTTGTAGTTGTAAACGACCGGGTAAACGCACGCCCACACGGCGTAGAGGGTGCCGGAAAATGACAACGTGGTACCCGGCGCGTACGCGGGATCGGCCAGTGTGGCGCTCGATGACGTGGACCAGCCCAGGAAGGTGCAGTTAGTGGGTGGCGTCCAATTGGGGCCGGGGTTGGCGTTGTAGTTCAGGATTGAACCGGGGTTCCCCGCCGGCACGTTCTGGTTGTAGGTCGGTGGAGTGGGACCGTAGTTGTAGTTGTAGACGACGTTGTAGAAACAGTTCCAGATTGCGTACAGCGTGACGGGCGAACTCACGGTGGCGCCGGGGGCATACGTCGGGTTGGCCGTCGTCGCCGACGAACTCGTGGACCAGCCGAGGAACGTGCAGTTCAGCGGCGTCGACCAGTTGGGGCCGGGGTTCGCGCTGTAGTTCAGGACTGTTCCGGTCTGCCCCACCGGGATCGACTGCGTGTAGGTCGCAGGAGACGCGCCGAAGTTGTAGTTGTACACGACGTTGTAAACGCAGTCCCAGACCGCGTAGAGCGTCACATCGGTGGTGACGGTCGTGCCCGGCGCATAGGTCACATTCGGCGTCGTCGCCGTGGACGACGTGGACCAACCCAGGAAGTTGCAACCCGCCGGCGCGGTCCAATTGGGTCCGGGGTTGTCACCCAGGTTGTACACCGTGCCCGAGGTGCCCAGGGGCAACGTCTGGGTGTAGGAGGGTGGCGAAGCACCGTAGTTGTAGTTGTAGACGACCGAGTAATTGCACTTCCACACGGCGTAGAGCGTGACGCTTCCCGACAGGGTCAGCGGGCCGCCGGAGATGGTGCCGTTCACAACCGGATAGGTCGGCGACGTCGCAGTCGAGGAACCGCTCCAACCGAGAAGCTTGCAATATCCGTTCGACAGCGACGGCGTGCTGAGAGGGGCGGAGTTCTTGGTCGGGCCGTAGTACGTGGGGTCGACATAGGTGGTCGAGCCACCATTGAAGGTTCCGCCGTTCGCGTCGTAGGTAACGGTCCAGCAGTTCCACTGGGCAGTGAGGACAATGTTGCCCATCACCTTGACGGTGCTGGGGGTGAAGGTCGATCCATTCCACGCGTAGAAGGTCTTGCCATCGGAGTAACCGAGGAATTGGCAGCCAGGCTTGCTTGGCGGTGGACCGAGAACGGGGGCTAACTCCTTGTTCTCGTACGGGCTGTTCGGGTCTACGGGGACGGGTCCCCCGCCATTGCCGTCGTACGTGACGGAGAACATGCAGTCGTCGCCCATACCGTTGTCGTCGGCCGTCGTACCAAAGTCGGAGGACGAGTACACGCAGTCGCCGTTTCCACCACCGACACCCTTGCCCCCGTTGTACAAACCGGAGTGCACGCCCTGGTCACCCTTACCATTCGACCCGTTGCCGTTGCCGTTCTGATCACAGACTGTCCACCACGCGTAGAGCGTGAGGTCCGCCTTAAACGAGTAGGACGCGCCGTTTTGATACGTGTTTCCGGAGGGGTCGGTCCAGCCGACGAAGCAGTACCCCGTGTAGGTGAAGCCCATGTACTTCTCAAGGGTCAAGTTCGTCGTGCTACTCGCGGTCTGGGTGAAATGCACCGTGTCAGTCGCACTCGCCGATTCCCAGAACGTGACAGTGGCGCTGCTCGAAGCCGCTGAGGCCATGGCGGCCGGTGCACTGATTGCGAGTCCAGAAACCAGAGAAAATGTCAGAATTGAAATCGAAAAGATTCGGCGAGCGAGACCCTGAACCATTGGAATTCGACGTACCCTTCTCAATAAGAACGTGGACTAGTGAGAACCGCTCCCGACCCGCGGCTCCGCACTCTCGAGCGTAAGCAGTCCGAAGACCGTGATTTTGGAATACTTTTCCAAAATGCCCTCAAAACTATACAACACCGATAGTTTTCACGGCCAGTCACCGCAGGTGCTCAAATTGGCAGGTGAATAGCAACAACCTCAGCCATTGGGAGCAATTGGCCGCCCTTCACGGTGGCCCGGGAGATCGCTACTACCACCTTGACGTGCTCCGCGAAGGCGGAACGTTAATGGGGGCCGAGGAGCGAGCCGCTCTCGAACGTGCGTGTGGAACCCAGGGTCTTCGCGGGCTTGACATCGCCCACCTGCAAAGTCATATTGGCTGTGACGCCATCACCATGGCCCGCGAGGGCGCGCGGGTCACAGCCATCGATTTTTCTCCAACGGCCTTGGCGCGAGCCGAGGCGCTGGCTCGCGAATGTGGCGTCCAGCTGAACTTCGTCGTGGCCGACAGCCGCCGTCTCCCCGACGACCTCTCGGAATCTTTTGACATCGTGTACGCGACTATTGGAGTCCTGTGCTGGATTGACGATTTGGATGCGTGGATGTCGGGGGTGGCTCGGATTCTGCGACCGAGCGGACGCCTCGTTCTCGTCGACTTGCATCCGATTTACCAAATGCTCGACAGTGTCTCCCCGTTAGCTATGAGTTTCCCGTACAACTTCGACGGCATCCGAGAATACGAATCCTCCGGTTCGTACGCCGACCGCAACCTTCCGGTCACCTCGGTGACGCACCAGTTCGCTCATGGTCTCGCCGAGATCGTGATGGCCGCCGTGCGCAACGGCCTCGTCGTCGTTGACCTCGCCGAACTCACCTCAATGTCCTTTGACCCGGGAGGCTCTTTTCTAGAACAAGGCCCTGATAGTCGGTACCAACTCCGCTTGGGCGGCGAGGTCGACGGTCGACCGTCGGAGCCCCTCCCCGTCCTGTTCTCGTTGATCGCCGAGCGCCCCGCGTAGTGCAGCCCTAGGGTGAGAAGGGCGAAAGAGGCATCATGGCTACGACTGAATTGACAACTAACAACTTCGAATCGACATTGCAGTCGAATGACATCGTTCTTATCGATTTCTGGGCTGAATGGTGCGGTCCCTGCCGCATGTTCGGACCGGTGTTCGAGAAAGTATCCGAGGCCTACCCCGACGTGGTCTTCGGCAAGATCGACACCGAAGCGCAGCAGCAGATCGCCGCGTCATTCAACATCATGTCCATCCCCACGCTGATGATTGTGCGCGAGCAGGTCATTGTCTTCTCACAAGCCGGAGCCATGCCCGAGGCGTCGTTGGTCGACCTCGTCGAGCAGGTGAAAGCACTGGACATGCCGGCGATTCACGCCGACATCGCGGCGGCGCGGGCCGAACGCGAAACGTCGGCCGACTGACCCTCCATCAAGGAGTTCCGCGACGGGCGTGGGTAGGCTGAACGGGGTGGAAACACGCGACCGCATCATTCAGGCGGCCTCCGACGAACTGGCCGAATTCGGTATTTCGAAGTTCCGGGTACGCCGCGTCGCCAAAGAAGCCGGCACCTCTGTCGCGCTCCTCTACTCCTACTTCCGTGACCGCGACGACGTCATTGCCGCCGCCGTCATTGATCGGTACCGCCAGAACCTTGACGAGGCCGTGTCGCTCATCTGCGCGCCCCTCCCAGGCGTCACGACGATCGACGGCCTTCGTTCCGCGCTGCGCCAAATGATTACGGGAGCGATGGATTCACGTCTGCAGATTCTTCGCGCTGAACGAAATCAGTGTCTGGCGTTCGCCGAACACAACGCCGTGGCGGCCGCGGGAATGGAAGAGATTCGTTCCGAGGAGAGCATTCGCTTTTACGAACTCGTCCGGCCCCTCGAAGAGAAGGGGCTACTGAGCCCGTCGATGTCCGCACGCAGCTTCGCCCGAATCTGGTTGGCATTGCTGTCCCTGAACACCTTCAGTGGTGACCACCAACTGAGTTTGGATGCCGCAGAGTGGCGTCAGGCCATGGAACTACTGGCCGACGCGTCGGTGAAGGGCTCGCCTACTTCGTAAAGCGCGCGATGGACGCGGCCAGTTCGGCCTCGGCCTCGGTCCGACCGGTCCAACGCTCCACCTTCACCCACTTGCCCTCGTCGAGGTCCTTGTACACGGTGAAGAAGTGGCTGATGCGATCGAGCGTCGCCTGGTCCACGTCGGTGATGTCGTTGGCCGACTTCCAGCGCGGGTCGTAGGTCGGCACGCAGAGAAGTTTGTGGTCCTCGCCCTTTTCGTCGGACATGATGCACATGCCCAAGATTTTGGATTCGATGAGGCAACCGGGGAAGGTCGGGTACTCGGTCAGAACCAGGGCGTCAAGAGGGTCGCCGTCGCCACCCAGGGTGTCGGGGATGAAACCATATTCGGCCGGATACCCCATGGACACGATCAAATGACGGTCCAACATGATGGTGTGGGTTTCGTGGTCGTACTCGTACTTGTTCTGACTCCCACGGGGGATTTCGACGATGACCTTGACCTTGTCCATGGTGCTCCTTCGGCGCGTGTCCGACAATCGTAGTCAGGGGCCGAAAATCAGGTGACGGGATTGCGAACGCTAAACCGTGGGTCGCGGTGGGCGCCCGACGCCATGACCTCGACGAGATGTTCCACGGCATCGAACACATCCACGTACCGCAAGTACAGCGGAGTGAATCCGAATCGGCAGATATCGGGGTCACGGAAGTCTCCCGTCACACCGCGTTCAATGAGGGCCTGGACCACGCCGTACGCCTCAGCGTGACGCAACGCCACCTGACTACCCCGGCGGGCGTGGTCGCGAGGTGTCGCCACGTCGAACTCGCCGGGCAGACGTTCCTCCACTTGGGAGATGAAGAGGTCGGTGAGAGCCAGGCTCTTTGCGCGAACCTGCTCCATCGGAGCGCGATCCCACACGTCCAATGAACCATCCAGCGACGCGAGCGCCAGAATTGAGGGTGACGAGGTCACGAAGGCTCTCATTCCCGGGGCTGCTTCGTACCCCTCTTCGAAATCAAAGGGCCGGGCGTGACCCAACCAGCCGGGAAGCGGGTTCTCCACCTTGGATTGCCAGGAGTCGCGGATGTACATGAAAGCCGGACCACCGGGGCCAGCGTTCAGGTACTTGTAAGAACAACCAGCGGCGAAATCCACATTGGCCGCCGTCACGTCAAGGGGTACCGCACCCACGGAGTGGGCGAAGTCCCACACCATTAGTGCACCGGCGTCGTGGACGCGCCGCGTGACGCCGGCCAGGTCCAACTGCTCGCCCGTACGGAAATCAACGTGTGTGAATTCAACCAAGGCGACGTCGTCGCCGAGTTCGGCATCGAGGTTATTGCGATCGATGGTGCGCACCTCAATGGGCCGGGCGTGGCGCCGCGCCAACTCGCGCAAAATGTAGATGTCGGAGTGAAAGTTGGCTCGGTCGGTGAGGATGACGTGGCGTTCAGGACGAAGATCGAGCGCGGCGCCGACCAGTTTGGCAATAGCAAAGGTCAAGGTGTCTGCGACGAGCACCTCACCCGGCTGTGCGCCAATCAACGGAGCCAGTCGGTCGCCGAGTCGGATCGGCATGTCCATCCAGCCCGCCGCGTTCCACGAACGCACCAAGCCACGTGCCCACTCGTTGTCGAGAACCTCACTTACCCGCCGTTTCGCCGAAATAGAAACTGGGCCCAGCGAGTTGCCGTCCAAATAAATCTCACCATCGGGCAACAGGAACTCGGAACGAAGTGGAGCCAACGGATCGCGGTGATCAAGTTCCAGACAGTCTTCGCGCGTTGTCACAGCACTGACCTCACTTCCCAGAGTTCGGGGTAGAGACGCTGGCTCAGCGTCGTGTCCAAATACGCCATGCCTTCACTGCCCCCCGTGCCCGGGCGACGTCCGATTTGGCGACCCGCCATCAACATGTGCTGGAACCGCCACGAAGCCAGGCGCTCATCGTGGTCCATCATCATTTCAGCGACGGCGTGTAGGGCCGACAGCTCCGCCGTCTCGTGGGAGAGGTACAGAGCCCGCAAAGTGTCCAGCAGATCGGCGCGCTCATCACCCACCGCGTGGCGCAACCCGTGTTGGAACGCCGCCCAAAGAGTCGGTTCGGCGTGCACGCCCTGGAGCCACTCGCGCTGAGCGTCACTAAAGAGTTCAAAGTGGAGCATCGCGGGTTTCCCACCGCCACTTAAAAACTCGATGGCCCGGAACTGGTACGACTGAAATCCCGACGCGGGATCGAGCGGGTCACGAAAAGCGAGGAAACCCTCGGGCGACATGGTCTCGAGAAGTCGTAGGTGGGCGAGAAGGAGATCCTCGACCTCGACCATCCGGCGAAGCGGGCCCACCGCGTTCCACGGCTCGCAAGCCAAGAGTTTGGCGACGGCGTGGCGCAACTCATCGATGATGACCTTGAACCAAAGTTCGTACGACTGATGCACGACGATGAACAACAGCTCATCGCGCGCCCCGGGGGTCAGGGGAACCTGCAGCGTCAGAAGGTCGTCGATTTTCAGATAGCGCGAGTAATCGGTGTCGCCCACGATGCCGCCCTACGACCGGGTCAACGGCTTGTACTTCAGCCGATGTGGCTGGTCGGCATCGGTCCCGAGCCGCTTGCGACGATCGGCCTCGTAGTCGGAGAAGTTTCCTTCGAACCACGTGACCTGCGCCTCGCCCTCAAAGGCCAGGACGTGCGTGGCAATGCGGTCGAGGAACCACCGGTCGTGGCTGATCACGACGGCACATCCGGGGAAGCCCAGCAGTGCATCCTCCAGTGCGCGCAGAGTGTCGACGTCGAGGTCGTTGGTCGGTTCGTCGAGGAGCAAAACGTTGCCGCCCGTTCGAAGCACTTTGGCCAACTGCACGCGATTGCGCTCTCCCCCGGAAATCTCACCGACCTTCTTTTGTTGGTCGCTACCCTTGAAACCGAAGCTCGCCACGTAGGCCCGGGCGTGAATCTCCCGGTTCCCCACCACGATGTGCTCGTCACCGCCACTGATTTCGTCGAAGACGGTTGCAGCGGGGTCGAGCGCGTCACGGGACTGATCCACGTAGGCAAACTCAACCGTGGAACCCACTTCGAATGAGCCGCTGTCGGGTTGCTCCTGGCCAATCATCATCTTGAACAGCGTGGACTTACCGGCACCGTTGGCACCAATCACGCCCACGATCCCACCCGGGGGCAAGATGAAGTCGAGGTTCTCAATTAAGAGGTGATCGCCGAAACCCTTGCTCACGCCACGAGCGGTGACCACTTGATCGCCGAGCCGGGGGCCCGGTGGGATCGCGATTTCCAGCTTGTCGGCTCGACGCTCCGAGGCC
Source organism: uncultured bacterium (assembly GCA_963923835.1). Taxonomy (GTDB): domain Bacteria; phylum Actinomycetota; class Acidimicrobiia; order Acidimicrobiales; family RAAP-2; genus RAAP-2. The sequence continues at coordinate 8,602 of CAWUMA010000006.1, read as the reverse complement.
TCGGATTCGGCCACGAGTTCGTTGAATGCCGTGATGCGGGCCTTGCCCTTGCTCTGCCGGGCCCGCGGGGCCATGCGGATCCACTCCAACTCGCGCGCGAGTGCGGCCTGACGGTTCTTGTCAGCCTTTTCTTCGGCCGCGAGACGGTTCTGCTTCTGTTCAAGCCACGAGGAGTAGTTGCCCTCCCAGGGGATTCCGTGTCCGCGGTCGAGCTCGAGAATCCATTGGGCGGCGTTGTCGAGGAAGTAGCGGTCGTGGGTAATTGCCACCACGGTTCCGGCGTAGTCCTGGAGAGCCCGCTCCAGCCACGCCACCGATTCGGCGTCCAGGTGGTTCGTCGGCTCGTCGAGCAGCAACAGATCAGGCTTGGAGAGGAGCAAACGGCAGAGAGCCACACGACGACGTTCTCCGCCGGAGAGATGCGTCACGTCGGCGTCGCTCGGGGGGAGACGCAGAGCGTCCATCGCGATCTCGAGGGTGCGTTCCAGGTCCCAGCCGTTGACGGCGTCAATCTTTGTCTGTAGATCAGCCTGTTCGGTGAGCAAGGCATCAAAATCTGCGTCGGGGTCACCCATCGCGGCGCACACCTCGTTGAATCTCTTCAGTAGGTCGCGCTGCTCGCCGAGTCCGTCAGCCACGTTGTCAACGACATTCTTTGTCGGGTCCAACTGAGGTTCTTGGGGAAGGTAGCCAACAGTGAATCCCGGGGTGAGCCGCGCCTCGCCCTGGAAGCCATCGTCGAGTCCGGCCATGATGCGCAACAGCGATGACTTACCCGAACCATTCGATCCGATCACACCAATCTTCGCACCGGGATAAAAGGAGAGATTGATTCCGCGCAGAACTTCGCGGTCCGGTGGATAGAAACGGCGCAGGTCGCGCATGGTGAAAATAAATTGGGCTGCCACATCTTCCAGTTTGGCAAACTTTCGCGCGTCAAGAACCCGTGCGTTTTCTGGGCCACCGTTAGGCTTCCGAGGTGACTGATACCACTCAACACCGCCACGCGCCCGACGGGCTCATCTTGGCGATTGCCTGCATCGCCCAATTCATGGTCGTTCTGGACGTCTCCATCGTCAACGTCGCCCTGCCGAGCATGAGTGTCGACCTGCACTTCACCCTGCACTCCATTCAGTGGGTGGTCAACGCCTACGTGCTCACGTACGCCGGCTTCTTGTTGTTGGGAGGACGAGCGGCCGACCTCTTCGGCCGGCGTCACGTCTATCTCGCGGGAATTTCGGTGTTCGTCCTGGCGAGCGTCCTCGCCGGCTTCGCTCAGAGCGGTGGGCAGATGGTGGCGGCCCGCGCCCTCCAAGGGATCGGCGGGGCCATTCTCTCCCCCGCGACCCTCACCATCATTGTCACGACCTTCCAAGGACCCCGACTCCCGAAAGCAATCGGGGCGTGGAGTGCGGTGGCCGGCGCCGGCGGTGCGGTCGGCGGTCTACTCGGCGGAATCCTCACCGGATGGGTGTCGTGGCGGTGGGTGTTCTTCATCAACCTGCCGCTGGGCTTGTTGGCCCTGGGTGGAGCGGTGATGTACCTGCGCGAGATGCGGAACCAGGACGCGACGTCGAAGTTGGACGTGACCGGTGCGGTCTTGATCACCGGATCGCTGTTCGCGGTGGTCTATGGCATCGTTCACTCCGCTGACGCCGGCTGGACCGCGTCGTCAACCTTGAGTTACCTGATCGGCGGCGTCGCAGGTCTTCTCCTCTTTGGCTACTGGGAGCAAAAGATCGCCTCGCACCCCATCATGCCCTTTCGCATTCTGGCCAATCGGGCTGTGGCGCTGGCGAACGTGACCATGCTCTTCACCGGGGCGTCGTTCTTCATCCTGTGGTACTTCCTCACCTTTTATATGCAGCGCAACCTCGGATACGGTCCCGTCAAGACGGGCTTCGCTTTCTTGCCCATGGCGGTTGGCATCATCATCGGGGCTCAGCTGAGTTCTCGCAATATGGCGCGCCTCGGTTCGCGGCCCATCGCGGTGTTCGCCACGGGGCTCGCGACAATCGGTTACTGGGGGCTGGCCCAACTACCCGCCACCGGTTCGTACGCGTTGCACGTCGCGCTGCCGGGCGTCATCGTGGCCTTCGCCATGGGCCTGCTCTTTTCACCCCTCGCCCAGGCGGCCACGTGGGGCGTGGACCGTTCCGAAGCCGGTCTGGCGTCGGGACTGCTCAACACGGCACGCCAACTGGGAGGATCGCTCGGCCTGTCTATTCTCGGCACCATCGCCTACGACCGGACCCAGGCCACCTTGGCCCAGGCCGGCCCCCTCGGCGCGGCCGCCGAGGGGTACCGCCGGGGCTATTTGGTCGTCATGTTCGCCATGGTTTTGACCATTGGCGTCGCCGCCGCGCTCGGTCGCGACGTCGGTAAAACTCCCGCCCACTAGCGCCCCCGAATCACCGGCACGACCCCGTGAGCGGGGGCTAGTGTCGCAAACGAAACACACCTCCGGGCGGTCGGGTCCGCGGTGGGGACCATCTCGGGCCCGCGTTCAACCAACAACCAAAGGGAGCAGTTATGCGCAAAATCCGTCGTCTTGCGGCGGTACTCGGAACGGGTTCGCTCGTCCTGGGTTCGTTCACGGTGGCCGCCACGACCACCGCGGTATCAGCCGGTGCTGCCGGCAACTTCAAGGCCTGCGTCGTCACCGACACCGGCGGTATCAACGACAAGTCGTTCAACTACTCGGCCTACAAGGGTGCGTTGGACGCCGCGGCGCAGAACGTCAACGTTCAGCCGTCGTACCTGTCGTCGACCTCGTCGTCGGACTACCAGCCCAACATCGCCCAGTTCGAGAATGACGGTTGCGGCATCATCGTGACGGTCGGCTTCTTGATGGGTGACGTGACCCACGCGGCCGCTCAGGGCGCCTCGGGCCAGAACTTCGCCATCGTGGACCAGCCGTCGCAGGACAACAACGTCCTGGGTCTGCAGTACCGCACCGACCAGGGCGCCTTCCTCGGCGGTTACCTGGCCGCGGCCTCGTCCAAGACCGGCAAGGTTGCCACCTACGGCGGACTCAACATCCCGCCGGTCACGATCTACATGAACGGTTTCGTGGCGGGTGTGCGTTACTACAACAAGACCACCGGCAAGCACGTGAAGGTGCTCGGCTGGACCCCCAAGGCCGGCAGCACCTGCGGGTTCTCGGGTTGTGACGGAACCGGTTCGTTCACCAACGACTTCGGCGACCAGACCAAGGGTAAGACCATCACCACCGGCTTCTTCGCCGCGGGTGCGGACATCGTCTTCCCGGTCGCCGGTTCGGTGGGCCTGGGTTCGATTGCCGCCGCCAAGCAGGCCGGCACCGGCCACTCGGTGATGTGGGTCGACGTCAACGGTTGCGTCTCGGACGCCGCCGACTGCAAGTGGCTAATCGGTTCGGTCACCAAGGGTGTTGAGCCCTCGGTGCGTGACGCCGTCCTCATGGCCGCCAGCGGCAACTTCCAGGGTGGCAACTACACCGGCACCCTGAAGAACCAGGGCACCGACCTCGTCTACGGCGGCATCAAGGTCCCGGCTTCGCTGAAGTCGAAGATCGCCACCATCAAGGCGGGCATCATCGCGGGCCGCATCTCGGTCGACCCGAACAAGTACCCGGCGAACTAGTTCGCCCTCCGCTTCGGCGGAACAGTCAAAAGAGCCCGGTCCGTACGGACCGGGCTCTTTTGCTGGCTACCATGAATCCGATGCGGGTCGAACTTCGGGGAGTGACCAAGCGCTTCGGCAATTTCACCGCGAACGACGGCATCTCCCTCACCGTCGAACCCGGCCAGATTCACTGCCTGCTCGGAGAGAACGGAGCCGGCAAATCGACGTTGATGAACGTCCTGTTCGGTCTGTTGCGGCCCGACGAGGGTGAAATCCTGATCGACGGCAAGCCCGTGCAGTTCGCCGACTCCGGGGAGGCCGTGCGAGCCGGCATCGGAATGGTGCACCAGCACTTCATGCTGGTTCCGGTCTTCTCGGTCACCGAAAACGTGGTCCTCGGCTTCGAACCCACCCGGTGGCTCGACCAACTCGACCGCTCGGCGGCTCGTCAATCAATCCTCGACGCCTCGGCGCGCTACGGCCTCGACGTCGACCCCGACGCCGTGGTCGAAGACCTGCCCGTCGGTATCCAGCAGCGCGTGGAGATTCTGAAAGCCCTCAATCACGACGCCGACCTTCTCATCCTCGACGAGCCGACGGCAGTGCTCACGCCCCAGGAAATCGACGCCCTCATGGGCATTATGCGTTCGCTCGCCGACGCCGGAAAGTCCATTCTCTTTATTTCCCACAAGCTCCGCGAAGTGCGCGCCATCTCGGATGTCATCACCGTCATCCGCCAGGGCCGGGTCGTCGGACAGGCTCTTCCCAGCGCGAGTGAGTCGGAATTGGCCTCTCTCATGGTCGGCCGTGATGTGAATCTGACCGTCCAGAAAGACGCCCACGAAGCCGGCGAGCCGCTGTTGCGCGTGCGCGACCTCGTGGTGCGTGATGACCGCGGCGTGGCGGTCGTGGATCACGTGTCGCTCGACGTGCGCGCCGGAGAGATTGTGGCCCTCGCCGGAATTCAGGGAAATGGGCAAACCGAGTTCGTCGAGGCCCTGGCCGGCGTGCGTCCGGTGGAGTCGGGAACCATCGAAATGTCGGGCCGCGATCTCACGAACCACACGCCCCGGGAAATTCTTGACGCCGGTTTCGCCCACGTACCCGAGGACCGCCAGCGTGACGGACTCGTGCTGACCCTCTCGGTCGCCGACAACCTCGTTCTGAACACCCCACGTCGCGAACCTTTCGCCCACCGGGGAACCCGGCGCCTGTCGGCCGTCCGAGCCAACGCCGACGAGCGCATCACCCAGTTCGACATCCGCACCGAATCGGCCGAGTCGGCCGTGGGTTCACTGTCGGGCGGGAATCAACAGAAGGTCATCGTCGCTCGCGAGTTGTCCCGCGACGCCGACGTCATCGTGGCCGCCCAACCGACCCGTGGTCTGGACGTGGGTTCCATCGAATACGTCCACCAGCAGATTGTGCGCCAGCGAAACGCCGGTCACGCCGTGCTGATCGTTTCCTCCGAGCTCGATGAGGTGCTGGCCCTGGGTGACCGTGTCGCCGTGATGCACCGGGGCTCCATTGTCGGCATCGTTCCCCCGACCACGAGTCGAGAGCAGATCGGCCTTCTCATGGCCGGCGTCTCCGAGGAGGCGAAGTGAGGAATCGCGTGCGCCGCGTCGTCGATTGGGTTGCGACCAACCCCGTCGTGGCCACCCTGCTGGCCATCGTGCTCGGTCTGCTGGTGGGAGCCGTCGTCATCATTGCGACCACCAGTGATGTGCTGAACGCCTGGCGCCACGTCTTCTCCAGTTGGGGCGCCCCCGGTCACGCCCTCAAACTGAGCCTGGACAACGTGGGTGCCGCATATCGAACGATGTTGGTGGGCTCACTCGGCAATCCGAGCGCCTACTGGCACACGATCACGTCGGGTGCCGACGCGACGTCGACCTTCACGCCGATCTCGGAGACCCTCACCTACGCGATTCCCCTCGTCATCGTGGCCATGGGTGTGGGCGTGGCGTTCCAAACCGGCATCTTCAACATCGGGGCCAACGGCCAAGCCATCATGGGCGGAATCGCCGGCACGGCGGCCGGCTCGATGATTCACCTACCCACCGTCATCCACATCCCCGTCGTTCTGATCTGCGCCATCATCGGCGGCGTCATCACCGGACTCGTACCGGGGCTTCTCAAGACCTATACCGGCGCCCACGAAGTGATCGTGACCCTGATGCTCAACTACGTGGTGCAGGCCTTCCTTCTCTACGTCCTGCTGTCCACCCCTCTGCAGTTGCCCGGTCAGCCCAACGACGTGTCGCGCAACCTCGACCCGTCGGCTCGACTCGCGCCGATCTTCGGCACCAGCAGCGGCTTGCGGGTCAGCTGGGCGATTCTCATCGCGGCGGCCGTCGTGGCCTTCGGCTGGTGGTTCCTCGAGCGTTCGTCGCTGGGTTTCGAGTTCCGCGTCACGGGCGCCAACCCCAACGCCGCACGCACGGCCGGTATCAACCCGCGGCGCATCATTCTTCTCGTCTTCGTGATTTCGGGTGGGCTGGCCGGATTGGCCGGTTACACGGCGGCGGCATCGACCACCTACAACCTCTCGGGCGGCTTCCTCGTGGGAAGCGCCAACATCGGCTTTACCGCCATCACCGTGTCCCTACTCGGACGCAACCGGCCACTGGGCATCGTGCTGAGTTCGCTGCTCTTCGCGGCCCTCAACGTTGGCGGCCGCACCATGCAGGCGCGAACCGGCATCCCCCTCGACCTCGCGACCGTGGTCCAGGCCGCCGTCGTTCTCTTCGTGGCGACGCCGATGATGGTGAAGGAGATCTTCCGTCTGCGCACCGGCACGGGACCGCGCGTGGCTCTGGCGACTCAAGGATGGAGCTCGTGAAGAACGACCGGCGCACCCTGGTCATCGGCGTGTTGACCTCGCTGGTGGGGCTGCTCACGATCGGTGTTTTCGCCCTGGGTGTGCCGGGTGACGCACAGACCACGCTCACCTTCTCCCCGCTCAACCTGAGCGGCGTGGTGCCGTGGAACCTCAACGACTGGAACCTGCCGGTTCGCGGCGCCAACCTCGTGCTCGGCCTCATCGCCTTGGCGCTCGGCGTCGAGATTCTGGTGCGTCGCCCCCGGCGGGCGGTGGTGGCTCGGTTCGGTGGAGCCACCGTCATGTTGTTCTTCGCGCTGTTGCTGTGGGCCGGTCGCACCGGTGGGCCGAGTCCCATCAACTTCGTCAACGTCACCGCGATGCTGGTGGGCTGCTCGACCATCACCATGGTCCTCATCTACGGCGCGCTCTCGGGCGTCCTGTGCGAACGAGCCGGTGTGGTCAACATCGCGATTGAAGGCCAGTTCATCGGTGGAGCCTTCGTGGGGGCGGTCATCGCCTCGATTACCAACAACTTCTTTCTGGCCGCCGCCGGCGGCGCGTTGATCGGCGCCCTACTTGGTGGTGTGCTGGCCTTCCTCGCCCTGCGATACCAGTCCGACCAGATCATCGTCGGCGTCGTGCTCGTCTCCATGCTCCAGGGTCTGTCGGCCTACCTGAACCTCCAGGTGCTCACCCCCTACCCGCAGTACAACGCGGGCAACCTCGCCCCGGACCTACCTATCCCGCTGCTGGCCAAGATCCCCGTTCTGGGTCCGACCTTCTTCAACCAGAGTGGTTTCTTCTACCTCATGGTGGTTCTGGTCGCGGTGATCAGTTTCGGACTCTTCCGCACCCGGTGGGGCCTTCGAGTGCGCGCGGTGGGCGAACACCCCAAGGCCGCCGAATCGGTCGGCATCAACGTGGTGCGCACCCGCTACATCAATGTCATCCTCGGTGGTGCCGTGGCCGGCTTGGGCGGTGTGGCACTCACGTCGTGCGTGACCCAGTTCACCCCGGGCGTGACCTCGGGATTCGGTTACATCGCTCTCGCGGCCCTGATCTTCGGCCGCTGGCGCCCCTCGGGTGCGGTCACCGCGTCGATCATCTTCGGCCTCTCGGTGTACCTCGCGACCAACCTCGCCACCTACGTGGTGCCGATTCCCAGCTCGCTGCTGGTCATGGTTCCCTACGTGATCACCATCGCCGTGGTCGCCGGTCTCGTGGGCCGGGTACGCGCCCCGGCCGCCGACGGTATTCCCTACCAGCGAGCCTGACCTTCGCTGCCACCACCGGCCACCACCACGGCGGCTGCGGCCATCGCCTCGTGGAGCGCCTCAGCCAGGTCCACCCCTTGAAGACGAAGTCCGAGGTACGTACCGGTCGTGGCGTCCCCCGCTCCGGTCGTGTCCACCACGACGGTGGCCTCGCTCGGCGCGGCGACCACGGTGTCACCACGTTGGGCCCAGGCACCACGTGGCCCCAGCGTGACCACCACCTCGGTGAACAACTCGGCGAGATCGGCCAGCGCGTCATCAATGTCGTCGCGGCCCATCAAGACGAGGGCCTCTTCTTCGTTGGCGAAGAGCATGGTCGCGTGCTCCGCAGCCGTCCGGAAGACGTCGGGACCCACCGCCCGAAGCGGGCCCACCGAGCAGACATCCACGGATGTTCCCGCGCCACGGACGTGAGCGGCCCGCAGTGCGCCGACGCCCGCCGCCCGGGTTGATTCGTCGAGCAGCGTGTAACCCGACACGTGCACGTGATCGAAACCTTCGGTAATCAAATCCATCAGGAACTCAAGGGCGAGAGCAGAATTGGCTCCCCGGTCGGTGAGCATCGCGCGCTGACCGGTCGAGGGGTCGATGACAGCCACCACGGTGCCGCTGCTCTCGCCGGTCACCTGAAGCCGCGGGGTGACCCCGGCTCGTCGCAGAGCGTCTTCGACGACTACCCGGACCGCGTCATCGCCGGCCGAACCGGCGAAGGTCACGTCGGCACCGGAGCGCGCGAGGGCCACGGCCAGATTGGCGGCGGCACCACCGCGGCCGACGCTGACCCGCGACGGCGTGTCACTGGTGGGCTGGACCGTCCCCTCGGGACGCACCACGACGTCGAGCATGACGTCGCCAATGACGAGAACGGAACTCACGACCTCGCGGCCCAGGCCAC
>CAWUMA010000005.1:0-18000 GCA_963923835.1 uncultured bacterium | reverse complement strand
GTGCGTCCGCTGTACCAAATCACCGGTGAAGCGGAGTTCAACGAGTGCTTCTTCAACGACGTTCGCATCCCCGACTCGATGCGCTTGGGTGACGTGGGCGAGGGGTGGCGCGTCTCTCTGACCACGCTCATGAACGAGCGGGTGTCCATCGGTGGCACCGTTCCGCCGCGTGATTCGGGTCTGATTGGCGAGGCGATCAAGATGTGGAAGTCGAAGTGGGGTGGCCGCACCGACCGCCACGCCGCGGCGATGCGGAACGAACTTCTCCAGGCGTGGGTGCGCAACGAGGTCGGTCGTTTGACCAATTGGCGCGCTTCGGACCTGCGAAAGGCTGGCACCCCTGGTCCGGAAGGTTCGGTCGCCAAGCTGGCTTTTGCGGAGGAGAATCAGCGCACCAGCGAACTCATCGTCGACTTGATGGGTGCCGACGGCATGGTGTTGACGAAGCCCTACGAGCACATTCGTCCGCAGGAGTCGGCGCTCAGCGGCGGTGACGTCCGCAAGGCTTTCCTCCGTATGCGTGCCAACTCGATTGAGGGCGGCACGAGCGAGGTGATGCGCAACATCATCGGTGAGCGCGTTCTGGGTCTCGCGGGTGAGCCGCGGGCCGACAAGGACGTTCCCTGGAAGGACGTCCCGCGCAGCTAACTACCGGGCGCGCAGATTCTCGGCGAAAAAGTCCAGCGTCCGACGGTAGGCGTCGGACGCGGCGTCAGCGTTGAAGACGGCGGTGCGGTTGTCGCAGTGGAAGCCGTGGTCGGCGTCGGCGTAGCGCACGATGTCGGTGGGTGACGAAGACTGAGCAGCCGCTTCTCGAAGCGCTTCAACCTGCTCCACGGGGATGCCCTTGTCGAGGTCCCCGTACAGACCTAGCCACGGGCAGCCGATGCTCGGAGCCATCTCGACCATCGACGGGAGGCCGAATCGCCCCGCCAGGACGCCGCCGCCGTAGTAGGTGGCAGCGGCGCCGATGATGCCGAGGGTGGCCGAGAAGAGCGTGACGGTGCCTCCCATGCAGTAGCCGACCATTCCGATGGACTCGCGCGGGTGCCCCCGATCTTCCAGGTAGGAGACCGCCGCGCGGACATCGTGTTCAATACCCTCACGCGTCAGTGTGGCGAGGAGCCCCATGGCCTTGGGGAAGTCGTCGTATTCGACGGGTTCCAATGATTCCCGGTGGAACAGGTAGGGCGCCACGACGTCGAATCCCTCGCGAGCGAATCGCTCGGCCACGTCCTTGATGTGGCTGTTCACGCCGAAGGCCTCCTGGATCACGACGAGCGCACGGGGGGCGTCGGCCGTTCCGGCTTGATAGGCGGGAACGCCCTGGGGGAGTTGGATGTCACTCATCAGAAACTTGGTCCTTGGGTTCGGGTCCGCTTGAGTTCGTAGAAGCCGGGGGTCGAAGCAACCAGGACCACGCCGTCGAAGAGCTTCCCCGCGGCCTCGCCGGTGGGGGCGGGGGTCACGACCGGCCCGAAGAACGCCACCCCGTCTACGTGGATAACGGGAGTTCCCACATCAAATCCAACCGGGTCCATACCGGCGTGGTGGCTGGCCTTAAGGGCCTCGTCGTAGTCGGTCGAACTTGCCGCGCCAGCCAGGTCGGCCTCCAGGCCGGTTGCTTCCAGCGCTCGGGCGATCACGACCGAGAAGTCCTTTTCTCCACCCGGGTGAATCTGATTGCCCATTGCCTCGTACAGGGGTTGGATGACCTGCTCACCGTGACGTTCGGCCGCCGCGATGAGCACGCGAACCGGTCCGTAGGCCTGCTTCATGATCTCGAGGTATTGCTCGGGGAGGTCACGACCCTCGTTCAACACGGCAAGGCTCATCACGTGAAAGCGCGGTTCGAAGTTCCGCACGCGGCCCGCTTCGACGAGCCAGCGAGACGTGATCCACGCCCACGGGCACAGTGGATCAACCCACAAGTCAACCTGGTTGGACATCAGTTCTCCTTCGTCGCGTGAGCCGCTACGACACTAACGACGCAATTGAGCACACCGACCAAGCAATCCAGGTCCAACATCTCGTCGATGCCGTGTGCGTTCGAGTGCGGTCCGAGCACTCCGGTAGCCACGAATTGCACGCCGGGGTATCGCCGTCCCAATGAAGCCAAGAAGGGAATTGATCCACCCTCGCCGACGAAACCGGGTTCACGTCCAAATGCTTCGCGGCTGGCGCCACGAAGCGCGCGGTCCAACCACGGCGCCAGTGGCGGACACTCCCATCCGTCGGCGGCGCTGGCCTCAACGCTGATGGACGCGTGCGACGGTGGATCGGCGAGGACGATGGCCTCCACGGCTCGGCGCGCTGCGTCGGCGTCAACGTTGGGCGGGAGCCGCAGTGACAGCACCGCCTCGGTGTAGGGGCGTAGGACGTTGCCCGCGATCGCGGGATCGGGAATACCGCCCATACCCACGATGGAAAGTGTCGGTCGCCACGTTCGATTCAGCAGACGCTCGGCGGCATCAGCACCCATGAGTTCGAGGCCGTCGATGGTGGGCATTTCCGCCCCCGCGACATCGCCGAACTCATCCGCCAGCGCACGAGCGGCCGCGACGATGTGCGAGGGGATGTCGCCGTGAAGCTCTCGAATCAGGACCTCCCCGGTCCGTGAATCTTCCACGCGATCGAGTATCTGTCGCAGCACCCGAAAACTCGAAGGGACGACGCCGCTGGCGCTGCCGCTGTGCTGTCCCTGGGTGAGTACGTCCACGCGAACCGTGAGATTCAACACGCCCCGCAGTGAGGTCGTCACCCAGAGCCGGTCGTAGGTCAGGGCTCCCGAGTCAAGACAGATCATCAACTCAACCCGGCCCAAGTGGTCAGCCAGAGCATCAAGGTAGGCCTCAAGGTCGGGGCTACCACTCTCCTCGCTGGCCTCAATTAGGACGACGCAACGGGCGTGTGGCAGACCCCGCCGTTCGATTTCTTCGAGGGCGAGGAGCGCCGCAAACGTGGAGTAGCCGTCATCGGCCAGTCCCCGTGCGTAGATGCGGTTGTCCCGGCGAACGGGGATGTAGGGATCGAGACCTTCCGACCAGTTCCCGAGCGGGGGTTGCTTGTCGAGGTGTCCGTAGAGAACCACTGTCCCGTCGACCGGGGCGGTGGCCTCGACCGTGACGACCAGGACGGGCGTGCGACCTGGAAGGCGATGGACCTCGACTGAGGAGTTCGCGAATTGGCGCTCCCGGGCCCAACCTTCGAGCAGCGCGACGGCCCGGTCGAGGTGTCCGTCGTTCTGCCATTCGGCGTCGAAGGCTGGTGACAGGCAGGGAATGCGACCGTATTCGAGCAAGGTGTCGAGCGCGTCGGTTTCAAACTGGGAGAGCGTGTAAGTCACGCTGCGAGATTACAGAACGAAATCCTCGTCTTCGATGGCCCGCCAGCAGTACCACGACAACGCCGAACGTACTCCCGGGAACCGTTCTCCCTCACGCGCCAGGTCGCGAGGGCTGATCATGTCGTCGAGCTCGTGAATCTTGGACCAGCCCACCCGCACACCCAAATCGCCAGTGGGCCAGACGTCGGTGCGGGCGAGACTGAACATCAGATACATGTGCGCCGTCCATGGTCCGATGCCGCGAATCTTGGTGACGTCAGCCTCCACGGCGGCGTCGTCCCATCGGCCGTGAAGATCGAGGCGCACGAGGCCGCCTTGCACGTGTTCGGCCAGGCTCACCATCGCCTCTACCTTGGTCCGGGAGAGACCGGCTGTCCGCAGTACATCGGAACCCGTGGCGAGGATCGACTCGGGAGTTATGTCGCCACTACACATCTCGATGACCCGGCCCTGAATGGTACGACCCGCAGCGGTCGAGATCAGTTGAAAGATGATGGATCGCACGAGTGCGCCGTACCGTTCGTCCACGCGGGCGGGTCGTGGACTCGGTGGTGGCCCGATTCTGCGAATCAGAGGACGAAATGCGGGGTCGGTACGGCTGATGAAAGCTGCCACTTCGTGGGGTTGGGGGCGAGTGGTCACGATGCTTCGGTCCCTATTCGACGTACACACCGTCGGGCGTGTGCGGGGCTTCTCGAACGACCGACGACAAGAGTTCGTTGATGGCGCGAACGGGGGCGGTGGGGAAGCCGAAACGTCGGTTGGCGACCACGACGTGGCGAGGGGAGAGGTCGGCAATGGGCAGACCCACAAAGGCGGTGCGTAAACGTGGCGTCAGCATTGTTGCGGGAAGAATGGCCGGGCCGTGTCCGTCGAAGACCATGGAGGCGATGGTACGCACACCATCGACTTCGATCAGCGAGGCGAGCGTGACCCCGGCCTTGGTACACGCATCGTCAATCTCTCGCCTGATGGGGGTTCCGGTCATGGGAAGGAATATCTCGTGCTTCGACACTTCCGACAGCGTCAGCGGGGAGGTGGTGGTCGCGAGGGGATGATCCTTCTCGACGACGAGAAGAAGGTCCTCGGCGAAGAGCGGTCGGTCGGAGAGTTCCGGCGCGGATACGGGAAAGGCCAGCACCGCGATATCGAGATGACCGGAGACGACCTGGGGTTCGAGGGCCGAGTTGGTCCCCTCCTTGATGCGAAGTGCCACGTGGGGAAAGCGACTTCGCTGGGCATCGAGAAGCATCGGCACGATCCACCGGCCGGCCGTACCAATCATTCCGATACTTACCACGCCGCGAACCTCGGACGTGATCTCGGCCACGTCCGAGGCGATGGCCGCCATTTCCCGGAGAATGACGCGAGCGCGTTCGGCGGTGACGACTCCTGCTTCGGTCAGAAGTCCGGTGGAGCGGTCGACCAACTCGGTGCCGAGTTCATCCTCCAATTTGGCGATTCGCCCTGAAATATTGGACTGCACGGTTCCGAGTCCCGCGGCGGCGCCGGAGAAGCTGCCGTGTTCGGCAATCCCAATGAGCGCTTCGAGTTGACGTATCTCCACGTATCGATATTAGTGATATGAACTATCTCCCATATTCACTTGAGAGATACATTCTCAGTGGGCAGACTGTTCTCAGTCGCTCTCCGATGCCCCCCAGCGGAGAGCGCTGATCGAAGCGAAAGGGCCAGCCGAAAGGCTGGCTCTTTTGCTTGGGGGTGCTGGTTAGCGTAACAGCGTGCCGAAAAATCGCCTGCCCGTGCGCGCACGGTGTGCCGTGACGGCTGGTCGATTCGTCGGATTTCTCTCTCGAGTCACCGGCCGAGGCGCAGGCGTCGTGGTGACGGGACGCGTGGCCCTGTTGTTCGACAAGCGCCTACTGGCGAGGATGACCCGTGGCCGGAGGGTCGTGCTGGTGTCTGGAACCAACGGAAAGACCACCACATCAGCTCTGGTGCGTGCGGGTTGGGGTCCTGGGGTCGTGGGGAACGAATCAGGTTCCAATATGACGGCTGGTCTCGTTGGCTCGCTGGCCCAGCACCACTTCGATCGCATCGTGCTGGAGGTGGACGAGGCCTACCTGGCAAAAGTTTTGGAGGACACCAACGCCGATGTGGTGGTTCTTCTCAACCTGTCCCGCGATCAATTGGATCGGGCGAGTGAAGTACGGATGCTGGCCGAGCGTTGGCGTGAAGCCTTGGCCGGAACTTCTGCCACTGTGGTCGCCAACGCCGCCGACCCGTTGGTGGTGCACGCCGTGGCAAAGGTCGACTCGGTGGTGTGGTGTGACGTGTCAACGCCGTGGCGCCACGATGCCGTCGCTTGTCCGTCCTGCACGGCGCCCCTGGCATTCTCCGACTTGGGGTGGAGTTGCTCGTGTGGGTTGCGCCAGCCGGCCGCCACCTGGCGACAAGAGCGCGACGAGCTTTCTGGGCCAATGCCTTCGATTCAACTCGGCATGGGAATCCCCGGCGCCTTCAACCGCGCCAACGCCGCAATGGCCATTGCGGCGTTGGTCGAAGTAGGCGTTGATCCGTCGGTCGCTTTGCCACGAATGGCTCAGGTGACCGACGTGGCTGGCCGGTTCAGCCACCGAACCCTGCTCGGGCAGGACGTCACATTGGCGCTGGCTAAGAACCCGGCGGGCTTCGCGTCGCTCTTGGATGAGGTGGAGTCCACCACTGGGCCCTTGTGGATTGCGATCAATGCCCGTGTCGCCGATGGCCTCGACCCATCGTGGCTCTACGACGCTCCGTTCGAACGACTCCGGGGGCGTACCGTCTTCTGCTTCGGCGACCGTCGGCTGGACCTCGCGACCAGGTTGGAGATGGCGGGGGTGAATGCCGTGGTGGTCGCGGACAAGGCCCCAGCGGCCCACGATGGACGAATTTGGGCACTGGCCAACTACACCGCTTTCGCGGAGTGGTTACGGGAGAGTCACGCATGATTTCGGTGGCGCTGGTCTACCCCGAACTGTTGGGGACGTACGGCGACGGCGGAAACGCTCTCGCGCTGCAGCACCGGGCACGGTTGCGGGGCATTGAAGTGCTTGTGACGCCGGTGAGGCACTCCGAGCCCTTACCCGACGCCCAATTATTCATCATCGGTGGAGGTGAGGACGGACCGCAACGTTTGGCGACAGACGAACTTCGGCGAGCGGGCCTGGCCGAGAGAGTGGCTGACGGCGCCCACGTGTTGGCGGTGTGCGCGGGACTGCAGATATTGGGAAAGTCGTTCGCGGTCGCTGGTGACGCGTCGTACGACGGACTTGGCCTCGTCGACGCGGTGACCGTGAGGGGGAGCGAGCGGCGCGTCGGCGACATCGTCACTCGTGTCGGGAACCGGATGCTCGTCGGATTCGAAAACCACGGTGGCGAAACGAGGTTGGGTGACGTTGCGCCACTGGGCCTGGTCTCGAGAGGTTTCGGGAATGACGGCCGCACCGACGGTTTTGTATCCGGTCGTATTCGTGCCACCTACCTTCACGGTCCGGTGCTCGCTCAGAACCCGTGGTGGTGCGACGAGATTCTGGTCGACCTGGTGGGACACGAACTCGAACCCGTTGAGAGCGTGGCTGACGCCCTCTACGCCGCTCGCTGCGCCGCGCTGGGTTAGTCGCCGCGATTCAGGGTGCCGTAACGCGGATCGCCCGACACCTGTCGGCCGAGCTGCGCCACGGCTGCCTCGATTCGGACATTGAACGCTCTCATCGATTCGCCCTCGGCAATCCGGAGAGGTTCGCCAAAACAAACCGAGACATGGTGACGCCACGACTTTCGAGCGCCACGATGAATGTCGGCTTTCGCGTAGCGGTGCCCGGCGAGGTAGCCGGCGTCGTGAAGGTACGTCGGAATCACGGTGGCCCCGGTTTTTTCGGCCAGGTACGCGGCCCCCGGCTTGAACTCCATCAGGTCACCGGTCGTCGTGCGGCCCCCTTCGGGGTAGATGATGAGATTCCACCCCTTGTCCAGTACGCCCTGAGCGATTTCGGCGCTGCGTCGGTTCACCTTGTGGCGATCCACGGGAATCCCGTTGAAGAACAACACCGTGAGGAAAGAAACGATCTGGGAGGAGAAGAAGTTGTCCATGGCCGCGGCCACCACGGTGCGTCGACGAAGGGTTCGGGGTAATGCGGTGAGTGTCAGTGGTGTGTCGAGGTGAGAGTTGTGGTTGGGGGTGAAAATGAACGGTCCAGGTCCGACAATCCGCTCAGCTCCCGATACGCGAAGGGCGGCCGCCCAGCGAAACGCGGGAGCCATGACGAGGGATTGAAAGACGAGACGCACGGCGCGCGCTACGGGCGACCGTCCCCACTCGGTGGGATAGGCGAGGCCGAGATTCGGCACCGTTAGCGCTTCTTACCGCGGGGCTTCTTCGGCGTGTAGCGGGAGGAGGGCTCCGGAGCGGGACGTGGCGCCGCGACGTCGGTGCCGGGTGCGGCGGTCGGTGTGTACGTCCGACCAGCCCGCCGAGCTTCGGCCATCTCGCGGGCCTTGCGAGCCGATCCCACCATGGTGGCGTCGCCGTACTTCTGGAGGCGGTACGCACGCAGGATGAGCCAACCGCCGAGGAAGAAGAAGATCAAGCCGGGAACCCCGGTGGGGAAGCCCAACATGAGAGCGGCGACCGCGATACCCGAACGCCTCTTTCTCCACGCGAAGAAGATGATGGCCAACCCGCCCACCGCCAGAATCATCAGCATTCGCAGCCAGTCGACGGCCGGGTAGTACTGGTGAAAACGGCAGAGCGAGTCGTGCAGGACGTAGTGCGTGGGGCACTTGCCATTGGCCAGCGGCTTGACGGTGTCGTTCACCCAGTGCGCCTTCAGGATTGAGGGGCTAGCCAGGCGCGCGAGCAGGTAGAGAAGCGACATCAAGATCGCTAAGCCGCCGATGGCAAAACTGGCTTTGCGCTCGAAGTTGTCAATCGAAATGACGACTTCCCGCGGTACCGCTGAGGTGCGTCGGGCTCGTTTCGGTGTGTTGTCGCTCACGGCGCAAGGCTACAGGGGGGTTTAACCGTAATCGGGGCAACAATTTCTGCCACTCACGGCACTCGCACTAGGATGTCTCTTCCCGGGCGCTTAGCTCAGTTGGTTAGAGCGCAGCCTTCACACGGCTGAGGTCGAGGGTTCGAGTCCCCCAGCGCCCACCAGATTTGGAAGGTAGCGATGACATCGTCATTTGTCGCTGGGCTCGTTACGGGGCTGTCGCTGATTGTCGCTATCGGAGCCCAAAATGCTTTCGTGCTCCGTGTGGGATTGACCAGGCGTTTCGTGGCCCTGGTCGTCACCATTTGCTCGCTCAGTGACACCATGCTGATCGCGGCGGGAGTCGGTGGGTTGAGCTCAGTCGCCTCGAAAGCGCCTCACCTGCTCACTCTTCTCAGGTGGCTCGGGGTGGGGTATCTGGCGCTCTTCGCGCTTCGATCTCTGTGGAGCGCGATTGGAAGTCACGTATTGGTGGCATCTGAGGGCGCCGCTTCGGGGCGCAGGGCAGTGGTCGGGGCGACACTGGCCTTCACTTTCTTGAATCCTCACGTGTACCTCGACACGGTGGTTCTTCTGGGCACCATCGGGAGCCACTTTGGCACCCACCGCTGGTACTTCGCCGCCGGGGCAGCGACCGGATCAGTGGCGTGGTTCTCGGCGTTGGGTTTTGGCGCTCGGGTCTTGTCGCCTTTGTTATCCCGGCCGGCGTGGTGGAGAGGCGTTGATGTCGTGGTTGCGGTCATCGTCACCTGGGTCGCCTACGGCCTGGCGACCATGGTGATCTAGCGGCGACCTCAGCCGCGATTGTGCTTCACTGCGGCCTTGATCAAGGCCGTAAAGGACCTGGCGTTGATGGTTTCACCTTCACGGATGTCAATCGCCCGGCGCACCTTCCCGTCCAAACTGGAGTTGAACAGGCCCTTGGGGTCTGGCAGCGAGGCACCCTTGGCGAACGTCAATTTCACGACCGACTTGTAGACCTCGCCCGTGCAAATGATTCCGTGGCATGACCACACGGGGACGTTCCATTTCCACTCTTCCACGATGTCAGAGTGGGAAGCGAGTAACAAAGCCCGAACCCGTGAAAGTTGATCGCCACGCCAATCCGGATACTCCGCAATCCTTGAATCAATTTTTTGTGCGGGTGTTTCGCCGGTCGTGGCATTTCGATTCACCGTCCCAGAGTACGACGGGTGCAAGGTTTGTGAAACACTCATGACGTGAACAGTGGAGACATCGCGTCATGGTGGTCGTATTTCTCTGAGCGGGAGTGCCACGGATATTCGCCGCTTTATGAACGAATCACGGCAGATTCTGCGAAGTCAAACCAGCTGATGGAATTTCTGGCGACGTTCCCTGATCACGTGGCGCAGCCGAACATGCTTCTTGCGGCGATGCACGATCGAGTACTGCAGGGCCTCGAGCCAACTCTCGCGCAATGTTTCGATGCACGAGACCTTTCTCGGGTGGGAGGGGAATTTGTTCGCGCGGCGCTCGCGGCACGCGACGATGTCCGACACGTTTTGAATTCTCGTTTTGTTCAAACAAATGAGGTTGGGCGCAGTGCTTTTCTCGCACCGGCAATCCGGGCCGCAATTGGCGATGAAGCGGCCTCACTCCTCGACGTAGGTACAAGCGCAGGATTGAATTTGCTCTTCGATTCGTACCTTCTTGATTACGGCGACTTCGGAACGCTTGGTCCTGACAACTCGCCGGTCAAAGTTCAGTGTGACGTGTTGAATGGTCGGCCTCCCTTGGTTGAAACGCATATTCGTGAGCGAGTCGGTTTGGATCGAAATGTCATGTTTCCTTCCGACCGAGAAGACGCCAGGTGGCTACTCGCGTGTGTCTGGCCCGATACCGGTCGTATGGAACGCACCAGGGCCGCGCTCAGCCTCGCGGCGCAGAATTATCCGGATTTACGCCAAGGCGACGCCGTTCGCGACACGACCACGATTATCGACTCGATGTCGGGAATCGTGGTGGTGGTCACCACCTGGGTGATGGCATACCTGTCCGAGGACGAGCGCAGCATGTTTGATTTGTCCCTGCGAGCCGCCAGTGGCCCCCGTGATATTTATTGGATCAGCGCCGAGGCCCCGGGCGTAGTGCCGGGTATTCCGTTGATTGATTCACCGGTTCACGACGGGACTTCATCGTCCGTACTCGCGGTGCGGCACTTTCGAGGGGGCGAAGTAGCAGGTTCTTGGGTGCAAGCGCACGTTCACGGTCACGGTCGATGGATATGGTGGTACGACGACCCGGTTCGCTCATGAATACTGTGAGTGTGAGTCCTGTCGAAGTTGCCTGGTTCAGTGCTCTGTGTGACGATGACTACGAGCAGCTCGGTGTGGTGAATCCTGATCTGCGCTCGTCGTGGGATCACTGCAGTCGAATCGTTCGAACGGCCGAGGATCAAGGTTTTGACTCGGTCCTTTTACCGTCGGGTTATGAGTTGGGCCTCGACACGGTGGCTATGGCCTCGGCTCTGGCCGTGCAGACTTCCCGAATCAAGCTCCTAACGGCGGTGCGAATCGGTGAGAACTGGCCGCCGCAGCTGGCTCGCCAGATTGCGACACTTCAGCATTTGGCACCCGAGCGGATTGACATCAACATCATTTCGAGCGACCTCGCCGGCGAAACCCTCGCTTCGGAACCGCGCTACGAGCGCACTCGTGAAGCCATGGCCATCCTTGACGATCTCGGAAATGGTCGGGCCACCGCGCACGCGGGTGACTTCTATCAACTATCGGTGGCACCTCCGCGAATTGCAAAGGGGCCACGACCCCGTTTCTACTTCGGAGGGCTGAGCGAGGCCGCGAGGGACGTCGCCGCCGAACGGGCTGACGTGTATCTCATGTGGCCCGACACCATGGACGGCGTGGCGAGAGTGATCGCCGACATGAAGGCCCGAGCCGAGCAAAAGGGTCGCACTCTACGTTTCGGTTATCGGGTGCACGTCGTCGTCCGCGACACCGAACGCGAGGCTCGAGAGGCGGCTGCACACCTCGTCGCGGCCCTTGATGACAGCACGGGGGCCGCTATTCGTAACAAGTCGCTTGACGCGGGGTCGGTGGGTGTCGCTCGACAAGGCGAGCTCCGCCAAGCGGCCGATGACGATGGTTACGTCGAACCGCACCTGTGGACGGGCATAGGACGGGCGCGCAGCGGATGTGGCGCGGCCCTGGTGGGCACGCCTGAGCAGATCGCGGAGAAACTCGCGCAGTACCAGGCGCTGGGCATGGAGGCGTTTATTTTGTCGGGCTACCCGCACATTGATGAGTGCCGGCGCGTGGGCGAGATGGTTCTGCCCCTCTTGAACCACGGCCCGTTGGCCTAGAGATACTCCGCAATCTCGACGACTCGGTGTTGCTCAATCGAACGATGGGCGGCCGCACCGATCACCACTGACCAGTAGCCATCCTCGGCGGTGACGAGGGCCCGCTCGGAGTTACGCACCACCCGCTGCAAGTCGAGGTGCTCGAGAAAACTTGCGCCGTGGTGGAAACCTTCGACGAGCACGCGGTCATCGTGCACCACTTCCTCCGACACTCCAGCGCTCCATCCGTCTCGAGCACCGCGTCGGAGTATCCCCGACGGCAGGAAGGCTTCGATCTTTCCCTTGTCACCGACAAGGGAAAGCTCCTCGTTGTTGACCGAACCCTCGGCGAACATGGAGAGGTCCAAGGACGCGCGTACGCCGTTGGCGAACTCCACGATAACGAAGGCGTTGTCGAGAATGTCGCTGCGCTCACCGTCGTAGTACTCGTCGAGGTGGTTCACGTCCTGGGCCCCAGAGGCCATCACGCGCACGGGCGGTGATTGGGCGATGAGCCGCATCAAATCGAAGAAGTGGCAGCACTTCTCCACCAACGTGCCCCCCGAGTTGCGGGTGAAGCGATTCCAGTTGTCCACTTTGACGAGAAACGGGTGACGGTGTTCGCGGATAGCGATCATCTTGAGAGTGCCAATTTCACCTGCACTGGCAAGGGCGATGGCTTTCGCGACGGGCGGCATGTAGCGGTACTCGAGGCCCACCCAGAAGACCGCGGGGTACGAAGAAGCCCGGTCGCGAATATCGGCGGCGTCGGCGACCGTGGTGCACAGGGGTTTCTCAATGAAGATGTGGCGGCCGGTGGCCATGACGTCATCGAGGACGGCGTGATGGGTCATGTTCGGCGTGGAGATGACGTAGATGTCGCACAGGTCGGCCTGGAGCATGGCGCGATAGTCGGTGAAACACTCGAGGGGGCGCCCCTCGGCGGTGAATTGGGCGGCCTCGAGAGAGGGCCCGTGGGGATCGGCGGCGGCGACCACCTCGGCACCGGCGAGGGCGTTGAGATTTCGCTGGTGTTCGAGACCCATCATTCCGGTGCCGATGAGGCCGTAGCGAAGCGCGGTGGTCACGACAATCCCTTTCTACGCCATGTCCGCTTGGAAGCATAGGTAGTGCGAGACTTCGAACAGACCAGGTGGAGGTTCCGATGGCAGACGATTCCCTCGAGCATTCGTCGACACAGCGACGTTCGGCGTGGAAGTGGGCCGACACCCGTGACATTCCTCTACGAACGATCGTGGCCACCGTCGTGGTCGTCGCACTGGCCTACCTTGCGGCCATCACGCTGTACCGGCTGCGCTCACTTCTGGTTCTACTCCTGGTCGGAAGCTTCATCGCTCTGCTGCTGAACCCCATCGTGGGCTTCATCGAGTCCAAGGTGCACATTCGACGCGGATACGCCGTGGGGCTGGTGTCGCTACTGGTTCTTGTCGTCTTTGCTGGGCTGGCCTTCGCCTTCGGTTACCCCTTGGTGCGGAGCCTGACGCACTTGGCCGACACTCTCCCGCAGTACGTCCGCGACGCCCAAACCGGCCACGGTTGGGTGGGGCGGCTGTTGCGGCGTTACCACGCCGAGAAGTGGGTGAACGCGAACGCCGGGAAACTCATTTCTCTCGGTCAGGGTTTGAGCCGACCGGCACTCGCACTCGGCCGCGGCGCGTTCTCCATGCTGTTGGAATTGTTGACCATCTTCACGTTCGTGGTTCTCGTACTTCTACAGGCACCGAAGATGCGCGCGTGGGTGCTGGATCGATCCACCCCGCCTCAGGCGGAGCGGTTGCAGCGACTGGGTGGACGGGTGAGTCGGGCGGCGACGAGTTACATGGCGGGCAATCTCATCACGTCCATCGTGGCTGGTCTCGTGGTGTTCGTGACGTTGTGGCTGACCGGAGTGCCCTTCGCAGCGCTGTTCGGGCTCTGGGTGGCTCTGGTTGACTTCTTGCCGACCATCGGCGGTGCATTGGCGGGTATTCCCACCGTGTTGTTCGCCTTCGCCCACTCGTCGAGTGCCGGGGTGATCACGCTCGTTGCCTTCATGGTGTACACCCAGATTGAAAACCACATCCTCAATCCCCTTGTCATGAGCCGTGCGGTGAAGATCAACTCCCTCAGTGTCTTCATGGCCGTCATTCTCGGCGCCGAAATCGGGAGCTGGGTGGGGGGTCTCTTCGGTGGCCTCGTCGGAGTGCTTCTCGCGATTCCGGCCGCAGCCACGTTGCAGGCCATCGCCGAAGAAGTTCGTCGCACCGACTGATACGCGTCCCCTGACTAGCGTGAGTCGCCGTGGCTCTCACGCACCAGATTCCGGCAACTCCGTGGCGAGCGGCGTCAACGTGGTCGGTGCGGCCCGCCCAACTTCTTCCCCTCTTCGGTGGGTTGGGAATATTCGGACTGGGCGAGGGTCTCCTAGTGCAGGCCCAGTGGGGTGCGACGCCGTGGACGGTCTTCGCTCAGGGAATTTCTCGCCACAGCCATTTGTCGATTGGTTGGGCGACATTCCTTATCTCGATGACCGTTCTGCTGCTGTGGCTTCCTCTCCGTGAGAGGCCCGGTTTTGGAACGGTCGCCAACATCGTGGTCATCGCCTGGGTGCTCGACGTGACGGTGCGCTACGTACCAGTGGCCTCGTCCAGCGCACTCAAGATTGCGTACATCGCCTTGGCCGTGGGTCTGATCGGTAATGGCAGCACCTGGTACCTGACGACGGGCTTGGGGCCGGGTCCACGAGATGGACTCATGACGAGCTTGCATCGACGTCTGGGGATCAGCGTGGTCTACGTCCGCCTCGTCCTGGAACTGACCGTATTCATCACGGGGTGGCTGCTCGGCGGAACAATTGGAGTCGGTACGGCCGCCTTTGCAGGACTCATCGGATACTCAATCGGACTCAATCTCACGCTCGTCAAGGCCCTGGTGTCCCGCTGATGATTAACGGTCACAACTTCGTCGCGTTTCTCATTGCGTCATTCGCCATCATCATCGTTCCGGGTCCATCGGTCCTCTTCACCCTGGCCCGCGGAGTCGCGTGGGGCAGGGGAGTGGCGGTGCTGACGGTGCTCGGCAACACTCTGGGAACTCTGGTTCTCTCCACTGCGATTGCGGTGGGTCTTGGTCCGCTGCTGGCTGCGTCGAAGCTCTTTAGCGTTGCCCTGCAATTTCTCGGCGGCGCGTACCTGCTGTATCTGGGGGCTCAGGCATTCGCACATCGGCGGGAACACGCGGCGGCCATGACCAACCGCGAAGGCGGAAAACCCCCGTGGGTGAAAGCCGTTCGTGACGGCTTCGTGGTGGGGATCTTGAATCCCAAATCCCTCGTTTTTTTCGGAGCCGTGTTCCCGCACTTCGTGGATCGGACTCGTGGGAACGAGACCCTTCAGCTCCTTGTCTTTGGGGCGGTGTTCTGCGTCATGGCCTTTCTCTCGGACGGCACGTGGGGAGTGGTGGCGGGAACGGCCCGTGAGTGGCTGTCCGATTCACCACGGCGACTCGTGGTGCTGCGCACCATCGGTGCGACGGTGATGACGTGCCTAGGCATTCTGATTTTCATCAGCGCGGTGCGCGCATGAGGCTCCGTACACTGAAGACATGGTGATGGCTGGTCACGGCGGTGGCCGTGGGGGAGGCGGTGGCCGCAATCCAATGGTCAGCCTCCGCTCCCTGGTTCGTGATCGCAGCGTGGCCGAGCACCGGGTGAAAAAGGGAACCGTGCGTCGGATTCTCGCTTTCGCGATTCCATATCGCCGAATTCTGGGGGTCTTCCTGTCGGCGGTCGTACTCGACGCCATCATTGGCTCGATATCACCGCTGGTGTTGCGGGCGATCATCGATCGTGGGATTGCCCATCACCGACAGGGGCTGATTATTGGCCTCTCCCTCCTGACGGCCGGATTGGCGCTCGTCGATGCCGGCCTATCACTAGTGGAACGACGCATCTCGTCGCGGATGGGTGAGGGCATCATCTATGACCTTCGAGCCAGGGTCTTCGCCCATATCCAGCGCATGCCCATTGCTTTCTTTTCTCGGACGCAGACGGGTGCCCTGGTTAGCCGTCTGAATAATGACGTCATCGGCGCGCAGCAGGCATTCACCGACTTGTTCTCCAACATCGTTGGCAACATCATCGTGGTGACCATCGTGTTGGGCACGATGTTCGTTCTCAGTTGGCAGATCACCCTCGTCGCGCTGCTGTTGTTACCCGTCTTCTTGCTTCCCGCGAGGGCCATGGGCGCACGACTCGGCACCTTGTACAAGGAGGGCACCGAGCTCAACGCCGAAATGAACATGGTCATGACCGAGCGTTTCAACGTGTCGGGAGCGATGCTGGTGAAACTGTTCGGTCGCCCGGCGGACGAAGTCACCTATTTCGAGCAGCGAGCCGCCCGCGTTCGCGACATCGGAATCAAACAGGCAACCTACTCACGGTTTTTCTTCGTCGCGCTGTCCCTGACGGCCGCGCTCGCCACGGCCTTCGCCTACGGATTCGGTGGCGTGGCGGCCCTTCACGGCTACCTCGCGGTCGGAACCGTGGTGGCCCTCACGGCATACCTGACCCGTTTGTACGGACCGCTCACTCAGCTTTCCAACGTCCACATCGACTTCATGTCGGCGGTGGTCAGTTTTGAGCGCCTGTTCGAGGTCCTCGATTTGGAGCCGATGATCACGGAACACCCCGACGCCGTACCCGCTCCGACGGGGCCGGTGACGCTCCGCTTTGACAATGTTGAATTCGCGTATCCGGGTGCCGAAGAGGTGAGTCTGGCGTCGTTGGAGGCGGTGGCGAAACTCGAGCGTGTTCCTCGGACTCCGGTGCTCCACGACGTCTCTTTCGAGGTGGCGCCCGGTTCGATGACGGCGCTCGTCGGCCCGAGCGGCGCGGGGAAGTCGACCATCGCTCAACTCGCCACTCGCCTCTACGACGTGACCGGGGGGTCGGTGTCGCTCAACGGTGTTGACGTACGCGACATGCGCCTCGCCGACGTCACGAACATCGTGGGTGTCGTGACCCAGGATTCACACCTCTTCCATGACACCTTGCGAGCCAACCTTCTTCTCGCCAAGCCGGACGCGACGGACGAAGAGATGCATGCCGCGTTGGCGGCGGCGCAGATCGATGACGTGGTGGTGGCCTTGCCGATGGGCCTTGACACCGTGGTGGGCGAACGTGGCTATCGCTTGTCCGGTGGCGAGAAGCAGCGTGTCGCCCTCGCCAGGTTGCTGCTGAAAGCCCCGCGGATTGTCGTGTTGGATGAAGCAACTGCCCACCTGGACGCCGAGAACGAAGCGGCGGTGCAACGGGCTCTGGACGCCACGATGTCGTCACGCACGTCGCTAGTGATTGCGCATCGGCTCTCCACCGTTCGCAATGCGACAGAAATCATCGTGCTCGATGAAGGGCGAATTGTTCAGCGGGGCACTCACCAGGCCCTGATGGACGAGGGCGGTCTGTACCGCGATCTGTACGAAACGCAGTTCTCGGTGGAGGAGCCTCTCTAGTTAGCCCATTGCGTGGGCGCCACCGTCAACGTGGATGACCGATCCGGTCGTGCCACGAAGCAGTGGGGAGAGCAGGGCGACCGCCGTGTCGGCGACGGCCGATGAGTCACGAACGTCCCAGCCCAAGGGGGCGCGCTGCGCCCATGAATCCTCAAAGAGAGCGAAGCCCGGAATCGACTTGGCGGCCATGGTGCGAATCGGGCCGGCGGCGAGCATGTTCACCCGTACGTGGCTCGGTCCCACTTCGCGGGCAAGGTAGCGACCCAGTGATTCGAGACCCGCCTTCATTACACCCATCCAGTCGTACATGGGGTACGCACGGCTGCCGTCGAAATCGAGCGCCACAATCGAAGCCCCGCCGGGTAACTCGGACTTCGTGAGTAGGGGGAGGAATGCCCTCGTGAGGGCCGCCAGTGAGTACGTCGAAATTTGCATGGCGGTGGCCACGTCTTCAAAGGGGGCGGTGAGCATGCCCGAGCCCAGGCAACTCTCGGGTGCGTATCCAATTGCGTGAACCAGGCCATCGAGACGCCCGAACCTGGTGCGAATCTCTTCGGCCGCGGCATCGATCTCGTCGGGCGAGGTGACGTCCAACGCGATGATCTCGCCGACGTCACCCAGTTTGCGGGCCACTCGTCGCGTGAGATTGAGGCCACGTCCGGCCCCCGACAGAGCCACGGTCGCCCCTTCTTCTAGGCACCGCTGTGCGATACCGAAAGCCAGCGAGTCATCGGTCAGAACTCCGGTGACGAGGATTCGGTGATTCGCGAGTAGAGCCATGTTGTTAGCGTACAGAGCGACTTTGGAGGAACTTGAGATGACGACGAGCA
>CAWUMA010000004.1:0-19131 GCA_963923835.1 uncultured bacterium | reverse complement strand
GCGGCGGGCGACCTGGGGCCACAGCAGGGATTCACCCACGTCCCACGCGTGGCGCGTCATGTCGGCGGCCAACTGGTCGTCGGTCAAGACACTGCGCAACGCGTCGGCCATCGCGGTTCCGTCCCCGTGGGGCACGACGATTCCGGCGCCCCCCTCGAGCAGCTCCACCGCGTGCGGGAAGGCGGTCGCGACCACGGGGCGCGCCGAGGCCAGGGCCTCGACGAGCACTCCCGAGCAGACCTGCTCGGTCGACAGGTAGGGCAACAGCACCACGTCGGCCCGGCGAATCAGGTTGTTGAGCGACGACCGCGAACGGTAGTGATCGTCGAACTCGACGAGGTCAGCGACGCCCACCTCACGAGCGACCCGGCGCAGGTGGTCGCGGTAGTCGTCGTGGCGGCCCCGTTCGTGGGGGTGAGTGTGACCGGCCACCACGTAACGCGGCGTGGGTTGGAGGTCGCGCAGGGCCGAGAGCGCTCCGAAGGCCTCCTCCAACCCCTTGCCCGGACCGAGCAATCCCCAGGTCAGGATGGTCCGGCCGGGACGGCGCCACTCTGGCGATTCGTCGATGTTGGCATCGGCGCCGTGCGGGATGACCACCGCGTGACCGGCGTGGTGGTTGCGGCGCAGGCGCGCCAGCGCCGTGGCGCTGGGCACCACCACCGCGTCGGCCCGCCGCGTGATGCCGTCAATGACCCGGCGCTGGCCGTCGCTCGGGGCCGAGAGCACGGTGTGGAGAACGACGACCGTGGGCACCGTGAGTCCGGCGAGAAGGTCAAGGACCGAATCGCCGTCGGGCCCATCGAAGATGCCGAACTCGTGTTGAATCACGGCGGCATCGCCGTCGTTGAGTTCACGCAGGGTGGCGCCCAATGTCCAGGACTGTCCACGCACCCAACTCGCCCCCACCTCGCGGCGTCGGTGCGGAGCCGGCGGCTCGACCACGCGGGCCACGGGAAAGTCCCACCGGGGGCGGGCTTCACGAAGGGCGTCGCGTAGTCCGGCTGTGAAAGTGGCGATCCCGCACTCGGTCGGTGGGTAGGTCCCGACCATGCCGACGCGCAACCGACCCGGGGTCCCTTGACGATTCACTGTCGGTGTGGCGTCGAGGGACGACGTCACCACCGATGGCACTCTCGTGTCGGCGAGTGATCGGGTGAACATGAACCTCCGTCGTCCGTGGTGCGACGACGGTAGGTGGAGCGCGGCGCGAATTCCTAGGGGCGCAGGTCACTCACTTCCGCGATGAACAGGCCACTCGGACACTTGCTAAGTTCCGTTCTGTCTCATGGAATACGACACGATGCCCGAACACGAAACGTCCACATCGCCGAGCCTTTCTGATTACTCCACACGTCGATTTTCCGGCGAAATCCCCCTCGACGAAGTGATGACAGATGCGGCAATGAGAGCAATCGGTCATCGAGGGTGGGACTCCCTGCGAATTGAGCATCTTGCCCAGGAGACAGGCCTCGCCGTCGAAACGTTCAAAAAACGTTTCGCGAGTCGGGACGAACTGGGTCTCGCACTGTGGAGTGGGCCCGTGGGTCGAAACTTGATGACCGACCTTTCCGGTATTGGTCTCGACGTGGCCGACAACGAAGAAGCCCTTGCCGCGCGTCTCTTGGAATTCGCGCGAGCGACAGATGAGCGCTCGTGCAGTCTCGAAATGGTTCTGGCAAGCTTTTTTGACTCGACCCTGGAGAGTATTCGCGAAGAAACCAGCGCATGCGTCAACAGCGCCATTGAGCGTTCACGTGAGTCAGGAGGTTCCGCGCGAGCGGCCGCCACGGGGGCCGCGCTCGGACTGGCTCTGGGGTTGATGCTCGTGTCCAAGCGCCCGTGGGCGACCGACCTTGACCTGACCCTGGGGATACGGCACTACGCCCACGCACTCACTCGACCCGGCCTGGACTCCCAAATACCCATGGTCCG
Source organism: uncultured bacterium (assembly GCA_963923835.1). Taxonomy (GTDB): domain Bacteria; phylum Actinomycetota; class Acidimicrobiia; order Acidimicrobiales; family RAAP-2; genus RAAP-2. The sequence continues at coordinate 17,196 of CAWUMA010000004.1, read as the reverse complement.
CGCCGAGTTTCTCCACCTCTCAACGATTCAGTCCGGCGACGCTCGACTTGACGCGGTTCTCGCGGCGGCGGCGTGGGAAGTGGGTGATCGAGGCTTCACCATGGCCACCATCCCGCGCATCTGCCGACGTGCCGGCGTGTCGGAAGACTTTGTCTACGGCCAGTTCCCCGAAAAATTTGAATTGGTGCGCACCCTCACTGAGGCCCAGCTCCCCGTAGGGTTCGACGCATTGGCGACATTCATCCGTGACATTGCTAATAGACACGGTCGGGATGTTGCCGAGGCCGTCGCGTGGCGGGAGATTATGGATCCCAACCTGAGCACCAAGCGCAGTTTTGCAGTAGAAATCAATCGTCTGGCCAGCAATGACGAATCGGTGAGGGAGGTTCTCATCGCAGGCGAGAGACGGGTTCTCAATGATTACGTCACGGCGGCCCGCGCTGAGAAGGCCGAGGCGACCGCCCGCTTCCATATCGACCTGGCTCTGGGTTTTGGGTTCTACCTTCTACCGAATCTGGTGCCCTCGGTGGCAAGCCTTCCGTTCATTGCGGTGACGCCCGGCATTCTTGCTGAACCGCAACGATAGAACTAGCGGCCCCGCGGGATTGGGTGGGCTGGCACCCGCGGGGCATTCGCACCTTTTTATGGCAAGTGGAACGCATTCTTAAAGAATCGTGCGGCAACCAGACTCTCGTTGGGTCTCCACTCTCCCGGGTTGAGGTGGCCCGGGTAAGGGAGCCAACTGGGCCACACCTGCACATGTGACGATGGCGGTTCCCAGCCCGGCACGCGGAATTGCTCCTACAGCCCGAACCTCATACGGCGCCTCAACGGGGTGGTTGCACACAGCCGGAGACAATTCGTCCCTCAGTATGGACGAATGATTGCGTGTGTACCCACCGTTCTTCGTGCATCGTCGAGGGCGCGTTGGACCGCTCACGGCTCGCCCGGATGCCGGTTTTTGATCAGCATCCCGACACTGCGGTACCGGGCGAGCCGAAATCACCGGCATTTGACCGGTAGCGTGGTGTAGGTGAGTGACGTCGAACTGACCGGTCGAGCCGCCGAACCCGAGGGAGCAACCCGGCGTCGGGCGGACGCACTTCGAAATGACGACCTCATCACCAGCGCCGCCGTCAGTGTGATCAGCTCCCGTGGCTGGGATGTTGCCACGGTGGAAGGGATCGCCGACGTCGCCGGGCTGACCTACGGGGCGATCTACGGCCGCTTTGCCAATAAGGCCGACTTGGGTCTGGCGCTATGGGAAAGCGCGGTCGGTCGGGACTTCGTTCGCCAACTAGCCGAGCTAGCCGAGAATCTCGCCACGACGAGCGACAAGGTCGTAGCTCAACTCACCGAGTTCGCGCGACCAACGCCCGCCCAATCCTGTGGGTTGGAGTTGATTTTGGCTTCATTCTTCGATTCCGAGCTCGAGACTATTCGCGAAGAAATTAGTGAGGTCATCGACACAAAAATTGACACGGCTCGAGATTCTGGTGGGCGCGCCCACGCGGCCGCCACGGCGGCCTCAATGGGACTCGCACTCGGTCTCATGATGGTGCACACACGTCCCTGGGTCGCGAACCTTGATCTCTCGGACGCCTTACGACGCCGTACCAACAGCCTGATGAACCCGACAACGGCACGGGACATTCCGGCCAGTCGAGCGGACTATCTCCACTTTGACCCATTCAACACCGGCGATAACCGACTGGACGCGGTATTTTCCGCGACCGCATGGGAAGTAGGCGAGAGGGGATTTGTTCGAGCCACCATTTCTCGGATTTGCCGACGTGCCGGTGTCTCGAGTGGCTTCGTCTACGGACGGTTTCCAGGAAAATTCGAGTTGGTTCTCGCAGTATTTCGTGCCCAGTTGGCATTCGGATTCGACTCCCTCAACAATTTCATGGGCGAATTAACTGCGAAGTTCGGTGCCGTGGTCACGGAAGCCGTGGCGTGGCGTGAGTACATGGAACCGAATCTCGAACGCAAAAGGAACTTCACCATCGAACTCAATCGGCTGGCGACGCACGATACATCGGTGAGAACAACTCTCATCGAGGAGGAGCAGCGAGTTCTCAACGACCTCGTTGCGCGCAGCGGCGTTCCAGTTGGCGATTTCGTCTCCGGTTTTCATCTCGACGTTGCGATGGGATTTGGCATCTGCCTCCTGCCCAATCTGGTCCCCTCGGTGTGGGATCTTCCCTACGTGTGCGTCACGTCGGGATTCGTCACCGAATAGTCACACTTTCGACCTTTAGAGAAGGTCCGGCTCGTCAGCCATCTCAAGCAATGAAGGTTCGACGTCGCCGGCACTATCGTGCCCTCCGCGCACCATCCATCGGTGTCCGACTCCATCAGGCGTAATGGTGAAGTAAGTCTCCTCACCCTCATTCTCTGAACCCACACGGATGATGGGAATCCGAAGCCGATCGGCCAGGTCACGAAGCGCTCGCGCGCTAACCATCTCTTCCACGACGTCGGATTCAGGAAGCGACTCCACGTCCCAGCAATATGCCGACAGGACCGCACGTGAGGCCTGGGGCTCGGCGAGGCCACGTCCGTTGACGAGCCGTTGGTACAGCCACTGGCAGACCACCGCTGAGATGAAGAACACAATCGCGCTCAGAAGAGCCGCGGGCGACAGAAAGAGTTGTTTCGAGACAAGAACCAGGAGTCCGATAGACGATATGAGCGTCGTGAACGCCGACATCGCGAGGAGGAGGAGTTCTCCGACAGGTTTGCCACCGCGACGAGGAAGACGGGCTCCTCGTGACACGGCGTCAGCCAGAGTCGGCGGAATTCGTGGTCGTCGCAAACGAGCGACGGTGCCGATGAGTAGCACCGTGAGAGTCAGAGCGAGTCCGAACAGAATCGGATTTTCGCGAGTCCACAAGAAGGCGTATCCGAGTTTGGGAATCCGGAGCCAAAAGCGACCCATAATCCCAGAGTTCTTCACCGTCCACGAATCTTGCTGGCCGTTGTTATCGCCCTTGGTGGTCCATCCCTTCGACGCAGAGCCCGAGACGAGGCGGTGCACCACCACTTCGTTTGGCCCGATGGCGAAGACAACGAGGTCTCCAATGCGATAGTGAGCCTGCGTTTTGGCCACCACCAAGTCCCCGTAGTGCAACGTGGGTTCCATGCTGTGGCCGTGAACTATTGCAAATGTTGTATCGCCGCCTAATGGTCGGGGTCCCACCCCGAACCACCAGGACCCGAGTATCGCTATGACGATGGCGATGGAGGTGCCGCGTCGAACAAGACGCCGAGCACGACCGAGCCCGTGCCCAATCTCAGCATCGGCGACGCTTCGATTGAACACGGGCTCAGGACGATTCCACTTCGACCTCACTCGGAGGTCTCCGCGCGGCAAGCGATTACAGCATCGAGACCATCGGTCCGATGGCCAGCTCAACCTTGTATCCGCTCGTCAGGATAGGGTTCGAAGCGTTCAGGGTGTCGTACCACGACGTGAACGAGAAGTCACCCTTCGAGTCGGTTGTCCCGTACACGACGGCCAACTGGGTGTTGGAACTGTCGAGAATGCGCAGTCCCGCCGGGGCGTTCGCGCAGAACGGGAGGTTCGAGTCGGTGCCGATCGGGGCCGTGCGAGTCGCCTGACCACCGCTGACAGCTCCGGCCTGATCGATCGTCCAGGTGATGTCGTACGCGCCCGTGCACGGCGACGTCGTGACGGTTGCCGCAGCGATGTCAGTCGATCCAGTGTTCTGAACCGAGTTAATGGTGAACGACGTCACCGCGGCAGATGCAGCCGTGAGACCAAAGGCCAGCGCACCGGCCACCAATCCCAGGGTGGTCTTCTTAAACATCTTGGTTTCCCCTTTTTCTAGTGGGCTGGTGCGGATGCACCTGTGTCCCGCACGAGATAATAGTACCCATTCTTGTTATGTCAAGGATGAATACGCCGCCTCGGACTGCAAGATCCGTTGAGATTTGGGGAATTTTAGGGACTCCTTGACGAGGGTACCGAAAATTATGCGAGCGGACGTTCCGAACTATGGGGTGCTGAACGACGCATTCTCCCAGGGAAGTTCCAAACCGAAAGCGTGAAACCCAGCCAAAAAGGGGTTCCTTGTCACTCTCAAAAAGTGGGACCAATTTTCCACAGAAGGCTCATCCCCCACAGGAAACGGCGAAGTCCCGGAAATCGGTCGAAACTTCCGACCAACTTCCGGGACTTCAGACGGACTTACGCCAGGTCGAAGCGGTCCGCGTTCATGACCTTGACCCAGGCCGCCGCAAAGTCCGCGACGAGCTGAGCCTCTCCGTCGGCGCTGGCGTACACCTCGGCGAGGGCGCGCAGCTGAGAGTTCGATCCGAAGACGAGGTCGACCGTGGTGGCGCCCCACTTCTTCTGGCCGTTGGCCCGGTCCACACCTTCGAAGACGTGGGCCGTGGCGGTCGGCTTCCACTGCGTCGACATGTCGAGCAGGTTGACGAAGAAGTCGTTGGAGAGAACGCCGACGCGGCTGGTGAAGACGCCGTGGGTCGAACCGGCCGTGTTGGCGCCGAGCACGCGCAGACCACCGACAAGGGCCGTCATCTCGGGGGCGCTCAGCGACAACAAGCTGGCCCGGTCGACGAGCACCGCTTCGGGTTTGCCGGTGAAGGTCTTCGGCGCGAAGTTGCGGAAGCCGTCCACGCGAGGCTCGAGGTAGGCGATCGACTCGACGTCGGTCATCTCCTGGGTGGCGTCGACGCGACCCGGCGCGAAGGGCACACTGATGGCGTGACCCGCGGCCGCGGCGGCGCGCTCCACGGCGGCCGTGCCGCCCAACACGATGAGGTCGGCCAGGGAAACCTTCGTCGAACCGTGCGACGCGTTGAAGGTGTTCTGGATACCGCGCAGGGTGTCGAGAACCATGGCGAGAGACGCGGGGTCGTTGACCTCCCAGTCCTTCTGCGGGGCCAGGGCCACGCGGGCACCGTTGGCGCCACCGCGGTAGTCCGAGTCACGGAAGGTCGACGCCGACGCCCAGGCGGCCGCCACGAGTTGCGACACGCTGAGACCCGAAGCCAGGATCTGCTCCTTGAGCTCGGCGATCTCCTTGTCGGCGATCACGTCGAAGTCACGCGTCGGGAGCGGGTCCTGCCAGATGAGGGTTTCTTTCGGGACCTCGGGTCCGAGGTAGCGCGCCACCGGGCCCATGTCGCGGTGGGTCAGCTTGAACCAGGCACGGGCGAAAGCGTCGGCGAACTGGTCCGGGTTCTCCAGGAAGCGGCGCGAGATCTTCTCGTAGGCCGGGTCGAAGCGCAGCGACAAGTCCGTCGTCAGCATCATCGGCGCGTGGCGCTTGGCGGGGTCGTGCGCGTCGGGGACCATGTTGTCCGCGTCGCGGGTGACCGGGCGCCACTGCTTGGCACCGGCAGGGCTCTCGGTGAGTTCCCACTCGAAGTTGAACAGGTTCTCGAAGTAGCCGTTGCTCCACTGGGTCGGCGTGGCCGTCCAGGTGACCTCGAGACCACTGGTGATGGTGTCGCCACCCTTACCGGTGCCGTAGGTCGAGGTCCAGCCAAATCCCTGCTCCTCGATTGCGGCGCCCTCGGGCTCGCGGCCGACGTACGGGCCGGGGTTGGCCGCACCGTGGGTCTTACCGAAGGTGTGACCACCGGCGATGAGTGCCACGGTCTCTTCGTCGTTCATGGCCATGCGGGCGAAGGTCTCGCGGATGTCGCGCGCGGCGGCCAGCGGGTCGGGGTTGCCGTTGGGGCCTTCGGGGTTCACGTAGATGAGACCCATCTGCACGGCACCAAGCGGCGTGAGCAGCTCGCGGTCACCGCGGTAGCGCTCGTCACCGAGCCAGGTTGCCTCGGGACCCCAGTAGATGTCCTCTTCGGGCTCCCACACGTCCTCGCGACCACCGCCGAAGCCGAAGGTCTTAAAGCCCATGTCCTCGAGGGCCACGTTGCCGGCCAGGATCATGAGGTCGGCCCACGAGAGCTTGCGGCCGTACTTGGCCTTCACGGGCCACAGGAGGCGGCGGGCCTTGTCGAGGTTGCCGTTGTCGGGCCAGCTGTTGAGCGGCGCGAAGCGCTGAGTGCCGGTGCCCGCACCACCACGGCCGTCGAACACACGGTAGGTACCGGCCGAGTGCCACGCCATGCGGATCATGAACGGGCCGTAGTGACCGAAGTCGGCCGGCCACCAGTCCTTCGAGTCGGTCAACACGGCGCGGATGTCGGCCTTGACGGTGGCCAGGTCGAGCGTCTTGAACTCGGCGGCGTAATCAAAGTCCTCGCCCATCGGGTTGCCGGCGGCCGGGTTCTTGGTCAGCGGACGCAGGTTCAGCTGCTCGGGCCACCAGTGCTGGTTCGCCGTGGAGCCCGTCGCGCTCTGCGCGTCGTGCATCACCGGGCAGACGCCGGACTTGTTCTCGTCAGTGGTGCTCATGGTTTTCTCCTTGTGGTTGGTGATGCGGTGTGTCGTTGGGTTCTCACCCGGGTGAGACTTCTTGGCACGACGGACAGAGGCCCCAGTAGATGACCTCCGCCTCGTCGATGTCGAATCCGAGGTTGTCGGACGCTTCGAGGCACGGGGTCTCCCCCGTCGCGCAGTCCACGTCCTCCGTGCGTCCGCAGTGGCGACACACTAAATGGTGGTGATTGTCGTCAATGCGGGTTTCATAACGGGCCTGCGAGTGGGCCGGCTGCACGCGGCGAATCAGGCCCTCTTCGGTGAAACTGTTGAGCGAGTCGTAGACGGCCTGGCGCGAGACCGCTCCGATCTCCGCGGACACGGCGTCGACCACCTCATCGGCCGTCGCGTGGGGATGCGTCGATAACACCCTCAACACCGCGAGCCGGGGCGCCGTGACGTGGAAACCCCGGGCCTTCAGGGCCTCGGTGAGTTCATCGGTGGTGGGCGAAGTGGGCGTGCTCATGGCTATTTCTGGACTTAGTCCAAAAACAGTATATACCCACTTTTTACCCCCGTGCCCGGGGAAAAGGGCCTATTTCGCGAGTTCCGCCAGGGTCTCACTCAGAGTCGGACGGACGCGCCGGGCGAACATGACTCCCCGGTCCAGCCGGTCGAGGAGCTGGATCACGTTCTGCTGGCGCACCTTGAGCGGGTGGGACTCGTGGAAGGCGCGGACTTCGCGAGCGAGTTCGTCGGTCGTATACAGCACCGACGCTCCCATGCAGAAGTTCGCGTGCATGTCCGGCGAGAAGTGACCCGTGAGCACGTCCCAGCGGGCCGTGACCTCGCGCCACATCGCCTCGCCAATGGCGCGGTTCGCCGTCAAGCCACCGATCAAGAACGGCGCGTCCTGGCTGCGGTACGTGGTGAGGCACTTATCGAGAGTGCGCAGGCCCTCCTCCACCGACGGGATGGAGGCCAGGGCGGTGAGGTAGCGCTGCTCTTCCTGCGGCGTGGTCGCGGCGACGCGGCGCTCCTCGAAGATCTCCGCGGTCCCGGGTCGGTTCTGCATCGCGGCAATCCGGACGAAGGGTGTCGCGAGGTCGCCCGTGAGGTCGTTGGCGTCGAATCGACGCAGCGCCTCTGCGATGACCTTCTCGTCACGGCCGTAGTTGGCCAACACGCCGACCGCCATGGCCCGGAGTTCTCCGGCTTGTGCCGGCTCGCCGGGAATGGGGCTGAGACCGAGCCGGTCCACTAGGGGACCGACGATGCGGCGAACAACCGCCGCCAACGTGTCGCGCTGGGTGTCGTCGCAGATGCGGTCCAACATGTCAATCGCCGTGAAGATGACCTGCCACGAGGACGGCTCGTCGAGATTGACCAAGCCCGTGGCGAGGTTGAGGAGCCCACCCAGAGTGGCACTACCCACGAGCACGGCCGCCCACGTGTCCGAGAACAGGACGGCGCGTTCGAGTTCTTCGAGGTCACCCAGTCGCGCGGCGATGGCGGCCAGTTCGGCCTCGCCGTACGCGGTGCGGTAGAAGCCCGACCCGCCGGCGTTTACCACGGCCGTTCCGGACGTTGCCAGCGGGGCGCTCGTCTCGGTCAGGAGCTGCTTGGTCATGGTGGAGGAGCCGATCTCGCGAGAGAGAACGGGCACCTGCCACTTCGAGCCGATGGCGCTCTTCTCCTGGGGCGCGAGGTACGAGAAAGGTGACTGGCTGATAGTCCCGTTCTCCACCTTGATGAGTGGGTGACCACCCTGGAGAATCCAAGTGTTCATCAGCGCGGCGATGTCCTGGCCGCTGGCCTCGGACAGCGCGTTCCACAGATCCACGGTGTGGGTGTTTGCATACGAGTGGCGCTTGAGGTAGATACGGATGCCGTCGCGGAAGGTCTCGACGCCGAGGTACTGCTCGAGCATGCGCAACACGGCCGAGCCCTTGATGTAGGTCAACACGTCGAACATCGCACGGCAGTCGTCGGGCGAGACGACCTCGAACTCAATAGCCCGGGTCGAGTGGAGGCCGTCGACGCCGAAGGCCATGTCACGCGAGGGGTTGAACTCGACCCAGACCTTCCAGTCCGGGGCGAAGTGGTCGGTGCAGATGCCCTCCATAAAGCTGGCGAAGGCCTCGTTGAGCCAGATACCTTCCCACCACTCCATGGTCACGAGGTCGCCGAACCACATGTGAGCGAGTTCGTGGTTCACCACGGCGGCCACACGGCGCACGTCGGCGTGGGCGGCGGTTGCCGGGTCGACGAGCAGGGCCGTCTCGCGGTACGTCACCAGACCGAGGTTTTCCATGGCCCCGGCGGCGAAGTCGGGGATGGCAATCATGTCGAGCTTGTCGCCCGGGTAGGGAATATTGAAGTAGTCCGAGAAGAACTCCAGCGCGTGGACGGCCGTCTTGTGGGCGATCTCGATGAGGTGGCCCTTGCCGATGGGGTACAAGATGCGCAGTTCCGTGCCGCGCACGACGGTGACGGGTGACTCCTCGAAGGGGCCGACGACGAAGGCGACCAGGTACGTCGACATCTTCATGGTGCGAGCGAACGACACTTCAGTCGTGCCGTTGCCCAGATCTTTGCGGGCGATTTCCTTGGCGTTCGAATAGGCCTTCAGGTGCGAGGGCACGACGAGGGTGATGTCGTACGTCGCCTTGTAGGCCGGGTCGTCCCAGCACGGAAACGCGCGGCGGGCATCGTGGGATTCGAACTGGGTGGTGGCCAGCGTGTGGGTCACGCCCTGCTCGTCCGTGTAGGTCGAGCGGTAGAAGCCATGCAGTTGGTCGTTCAGTGTTCCGGTGAATTCGATGTGGACCTGGGCCGAACCGGTGGGCAGGGCCTCGGCAAAGGTGAAAGTCGTGGTCTGGTACTGCTCCGAGTACGAGGACGAGGTCGACGTGAAACTCTGGCCCCCGACCGTGACCGTCGCGGTGTCGAGTTCGAGCTCGAGAGTGTTGACAGCAAACGACGTGACGGACTCGTTGATGTCCACGTCGATGTCCACCACACCGGCAAAGGTGTACTTCGCCAGATCCGGGGTGAGGTGAATGCGGTAATTCGACGGCACGACCGTGCGTGGCAGACGATACGGATTGGTGCTCACCAGGACCCCCTTGGGACTTTTGGACTACGACACACTAGGGTCGATTTCGTAGGAGCGTAAAACCCGCCGACGAAGACGGGGAAGTATCGGCGTTACGCGGTGGGCCGAGTGACCGGCACTCCCCCGAGAACCGTCCCCATCACCGGAATGTCCTTGATGGTCAGGGGATCGACCGTCAGCGGGTCGGCGCCCAATGCCGTGAAGTCCGCCAGTTTGCCTACCTCGATCGACCCAATCTTGTGGTCAAGTTTGAGCAGCCACGCCGCCCCCAACGTCATCGCCTCCAGGGCCTCGGCCGGGGAGATTTTTTCGTGTTCGCCGAGCACGTGACCCGTCCTCGTCACACGGTTCACCGCGCACCACATGGTGAAGAGTGGCGCCACCGGCGTCACCGGAGCGTCCGAATGTAGGGAGTAGTGCACGCCCTCACGCGCGGCGGTGGCCGCCGCATTCATCCGACGCGCCTTGTCCGGGCCGACCGTCTTGGTTCGGTGGATATCGCCCCAATAAAAGAGGTGATTGGAAAACAGGTTGGCTCCCACCCCGAGTGTGGCCATTCGACGGAACTGGTCGCGCGAAGCCAACTGGCAGTGCTCGAGACGGTGCCGGTGATCAGGTCGGGGTGATGTCACGAGAATTCTCTCAATGGCCCGAAGAGCGGCCTCAGTAGCCTCGTCGCCGTTGGTGTGGATGGCGGCTTGGAACCCCCGGTCGTGGAACGGCTTGACCTGATCCACGAGAGTGTCCTCATCGAGGATCAAGAAACCGTGGTCTTCCCCCGAGCAGTAACCCGGCCAGTTCAGTTTTCCGGTGAAGCCCTGAATAGAGCCATCCGCAATCCATTTGACGGGGCCGAGCTGAACTCGGTCACTACCCGCAGCACGAAGTTTTTCGCACAGCGTCAACAGATCGTCGCGCTCCATGATTCGTGACATGGCGGCGACCGACGGCGAATAGACCACGCGCACCGGAAAATCGTCCTGATTGGCGACGTTGAGGAGTGTCTCGAATCCCTGACCGGCGCAGGTCGCCGCCATCTCGGTCATTGTGGTGCAGCCGGCGTTGTGAGCGAGCCAGCCCCCGTTCCAGACGTTCCGCGAACCGTCACCACGCGACATGTCACCGGGTGCGAACAGCAGATTCATCGCCGTCTCTTGGAACACTCCGGTCGGCTCACCCGCCTCGTCCTTCATCACACCACGCTCAGTGTTGGCCGAGGTCACGCCACGCGCGGACATGAGCGCCGAGTTGGCGTACGCGAGGTGGAGCGACGCGTTCAAGACGAGGATGCGGGCCTCGGTTGAAGCGCGGTCCAGGTCATGACGGGTCAACGAACGGCCGTCATGAAAGCTCGGGTCAAAGCCGAAGCCGGCTACTGCTCTGCCCTCATCGACCGATTGGGCCACTGCGGTGGCGAGCCGCTCCACCACTTCATCGATAGATCGACATCCCCGGGCAATCGATCCATCCGGACGGGGTCGGTCGTCAAATCCGAGCCACACGTATTGATCCACCATGCCGTTGGCCACCAAGTGCCCGTGCGCCTCGACGAAGCCCGGTACGAGGACCACGCTTTCGAAACGACGGTCCACCTCGTAGGTAGTCCCCTGCAGATGCGAAAGAACTTCGGATTCCTCACCGACATGAAGGATCCGACCGTCACGAACGGCTACGGCGGTTGCCTGCGGACACGACGGATCCATGGTGTGTATCAACGCGGCAATAAAGACAGTGGTCATAGGCGAATTCCGATAATGAACACTAGGCACAGCCCGCTTTCCGGCCCGAGAAGTATTTGAACCTGGTCATGGTGCGACCGTTGTGCCGTCAACAACAAGGTTTTCTCACTCCAGGTAGGTTATAACAGATATGTTCTACACTTATTCCGTGATTAGCGGAGACCTCCTCAAAGAAGCCCGTCTTCGAGCGGGCCTAACTCAGACGGAGCTCGGTGAACGTGTCGGCAAGGCGCAACCGGCGATTGCCCGGTGGGAGCGTGGCGACGTCCAGCCGAGTTTGGAGACTTTGCGCTCGATCATCCGGGCATGTGGTTTCGAGCTCTCTTTCTTCATGTCCGTCGCCGATGACTCCAATGTGACCATCATTGACGAACACTTGAGGATGTCGACCCAGGAACGCTTCGCCGACCTCATGGAGCGGGTTGCCTTCCTGGAGGAGCGCGAACGGGTGGCCCACACTTCATGAGTGACCGCGTGCCGTACCGGCCGGCCGAGATGCTGGAAGTTCTCGAACGCCATCAGGTGTCGTACGTTGTCATTGGTGGTTTGGCCGCCGAACTCCGGGGATCCCCCTATGTGACTCGGGACGTGGACGTCACACCCAAACGAACGCCCAGCAATTTCGCACACCTGGCCGATGCCCTCACGGAGTTGGAGGCCGCTCTCCGCGTGCCCGGGCTTGACTACCCGGTGTCGGTTCAACTCGACCACCGGACGTTCGAACAAGGCACGACCTGGACCTTCGTGACGAAATTCGGGTTTCTCGATATCGCCCTTCTGCCCGACGGGACGCGGGGCTACGACGATCTCATCCGGGACGCGACCAGTGAACGGATAACGCAGAGCATGACCATCACCGTGGCATCTCTCGCCGATGTCATCAGGTCAAAGGAAGCGGCCGGTCGAGAAAAGGATCGCGCTGTCCTGCCGATTTTGCGCCAGGTTCTTGAGCGATCCCGAGATCGGAATCGAGAAGGCCACGGTTTTGAACGTTAGAAGTGGTGGCGGGGGCAGGATTTGAACCTGCGACCTTCGGGTTATGAGCCCGACGAGCTACCAAACTGCTCCACCCCGCGGCGGATTGCTCATCCTAGCCGCCTCGTCGTCAACTTGCCAATGGGACACCTTGCCCTAGTGAGAAATGATTCTGAGACATACGGTTCGACCATGCGCACACGAGCAATTCTGATTTTCGCCATCCTCACTCTCGCCCTCGCACCGGTGGCGACGGCGGGCGCGGCGACGGTGTCATCGCAGGCCGTCTGGCCGTCCGCGTCGCACGCCCCCTACTCCGACCCGCGGCAACTGACCTACGACTTCGCCCACAAATACCTCGCGTTCACGAGCCCCGTGGTGGGTTCGTACCAAGCGGGTGACTCCATGTCCGGCGAGGTCAACGTTCGCGCGGCGTCCCGCGGCACCGTCACCACAGTGCTCGTCCGTCGCTTGGGTACGGCCCGCAATTGGTACGTCATCGGCGCAATTGGTGCGACGATTTCAATCACGGTCCCGTTGCAGGGGGCCACGGTGCTATCCCCCCTCAGCGTTCGTGGCCGATCGACCGCCTTTGAAGGCGTGGTCAACCTGGCTCTGAAGACGTCGTCGGGTGTCGTCCTGGCCTCAGCCACGGCTCTTGGTGGCTCGATGGGGGTCATGGGCAGCTACCGCGCCACCTTGACCTTCCACACCACCGACCCCTCGTACGCCAATCTCATCGTGCGCGAGCGCTCAGCAAAAGATGGCGGCACGGCGGTCGCGTCGGTGATTCGTCTTCGTCTCTGCTGAGACTGACCTTGGGCCCTAGCGGTCAACGGCCGCGCACCACGAGGATGGTCGCAACCTCCTCGAAAGGAACACCGTGCGCCGCCAAACCTTCGACATGCTGCTGACTCTTTTCGGTGGAATCCTCACTGCGGCGATGCTGATCGCTGGTGTCTTACTGATGTGGGGGTACTCTTTCGCTAACGGCACCGTGCATGATCAGTTGGCCGCTCAGCGCATCTTCTTCCCCGCCGCTGGCTCGCCCGCATTGTCGAACCCCGAGATTGGCACGTACATGCGCCAGTACGCGGGCCAGCAGTTGGTGAACGGCCGTCAGGCCGAAGTGTGGGCCAACCACTACATCGCCGTGCACCTTCAGTCCATCGGTGACGGACAGTCCTACAGCGAGTTGTCGGCCAAATTGATGGCCGACCCCACCAACAAGGACCTGGCGCAGCAGGTGCAGGCCGTCTTCCAGGGCGAGACCCTGCGCAGCATGTTGCTGAGCGCGTACGCGTTCTGGACCTTCGGTCAGATCTCTCTGTACGCCGGAATCGCCGCGTTCGTCCTAGCGGCCCTGTTGGGGCTGCTCACCATCCTCGGGTGGCGCCACTTCCTCGGCGCCGATCCGAACGATGTCGTGTAGCGCCCCCCGCTAGGTACGAGGAGCCGCCCGGGCAAGGTGCCCGGGCGGCTCGCAATTTCGGGCAACCCCTTCACTAACCTGACCGCATGGACAGCGCCCTGCGTGATCAACTCTCTTCGGTGGTCGGTGGTCGGGTCACCTTCGCGGGCGCCCACCACCCCGACGATCTCCACGACGAATCGCTGCACCCCCACCCGGCCGAGCCCCTGTGCGTGGCCCGACCCCGCTCGACTGAGGAAGTGGCCGCCCTGGTGCGACTCGCCACCGAACACGGGTTGAACGTCACGCCACGCGGATCGGGCACCGGGCTCTCGGGTGGAGCGTCCCCCGTCGAGGGTGGCCTGGTAATCGCCTTCGACCAGATGAACCAGTTGATCCACCTCGACGAGGCCAACTTGACGGCCGTCGTCCAGCCGGGCATCACCCTGCGCGAACTCGACGAGAAGCTGGCCGGCACCGGGCTGCAGTATCCGGTGTATCCCGGCGAAATGTCGGGCTCGCTCGGGGGCAACGTCAACACCAACGCCGGTGGCATGCGCGCCGTGCGTCACGGTGTGACCCGCCACCACGTGCTGGGACTCGAGGTCGTCTTGATGGACGGCACGGTGCTGCGCACCGGCGGCCCGGTCGTCAAATCTTCCTCGGGATACGACCTGACCCAACTAATCATCGGCTCCGAGGGCACTCTGGCCCTCGTCACCGAGGTCACCCTCAAGCTCTCCCCGCGACTCCCCCACGCCGCGACGCTGCTCGCCCCCTTCGCCGACGTGCGCGCCGTCACCGCTCTGGTGCCCGATCTGCTGCGCGGCGGCCTGGCGCCGTCGATTCTTGAGTACCTCGACGTGCTCACGATGGCCGGCGTGACGCGCGCGGCCGAACTCTCACTGGGGATTCCCGACGACATCTCCGCAACGGCCCTCGCCTATCTAGTCATCGTCCTCGAAACCCGCACGGCCGAGCAGCTCGAGCTAGACCTCGCGGCCGCGGCCGAACTGGTGACGGCAGCCGGTGCGCTCGATGTCTACGTGCTCCAACCTGGGGTGGCGGCCCAACTCATCGAAGCCCGCGAGCGGGCCTTCTGGACGGCCAAGGCGGCCGGGGCCCACGAGATTCTCGACGTCGTGGTGCCCCGCGCGGCCGTCCCCGACTTTCTCGAGGAAGCGGCCCGCTTGGCCAGCGCCCACGGGGTCTTCCTCTCGGGGTGTGGTCACGTGGGTGATGGCAACGTCCACATGTCGGTCTTCCAACCCGACGAGACGGCTCGCTCGGCTTTCCTCGCCGACTTGTTCGCCGATGGCGTGCGTCGCGGCGGTGCCGTGTCGGGTGAACACGGTCTCGGGGTCGACAAGCGCGGGGCCTACCTGACGTTGGCCGACCCGGCTCTCGTGGATCTGCAGCGGCGCATCAAGGCGGTCTTCGACCCCGAGGGACGGTTGAATCCTTACCGTCACCTCGACCCGCGAGGGCTCTAACTACTTCTTCGTCAGCGCCTTTTGGGCCGCGGCGATGGCCTCGTTCATGAGGTTGACGTAGCGCTGGTAGTCCCCGAGGTTCCCCGCCGACAGCGCCGCCTGGGCCTTTGCGTAGTCGGTCGAGGCCTGGCTGAGGTAGTAGGCCGCGCTGTGGGACGTGCCGCCACCGCCGCCTCCGCCACCACCGCTGGATCCGCCGAGGACGTCGGCCAGGGCTCCCGCGAGGGTGGTCTCGATACCCACCTGCTGGTTGAAGACGCAGATGACGTACTTCAACTGGGGCAGCGGGTTGGTCGAGCTCGACACGTAGAGCGGCCGGACGTACAGGACGCTCTTGTCGAGGGGCACCATGAGGTTGTTGCCGTACAGCACGGCCGAACCGTGCTGGTCGAGCAGGGTCACCGTCGAGGAGACCTTGGTGTTCTGCTGGATTTCGGCGTCGGCCTGGGCCGGACCGGTCACGGCCTGACCACGCGGTGTCACATAGACGTGGAGTTTGCCGTAGTCCGACGGGTCGCTGGTGGCCACGGCGAAGGCCGACAGGCTCTGCAGCGCGTTGGAGTTGCCGGCCGGCACGAAGGCCGTCGACAACGTCAACTGTTGGTGGTTGGCGAAGGGCAATGACCCGACTTGGTAGATGGGGTTCATCGGAGCGTTCGTCGAGTAGACGACGTTGCCCTGGTTGTCGGTGACCGTCGACTGGGCGAGAGCCTGGTCGGGCGTGCCCGCTCCGGCCGAAGGGGTCACTTCCCACTGGTCCGAGGCCGAGTAGAAGGCCGACGGGCTCTTGATGTGGTAGCGGCCCAGGACGGCGGCCTGCATCGCGAAGAGGTTCGACGGGTAGCGCAGGTGCTCGCGCAGGTCGGCCGGCATGACCGACAGCGGCGTGAAGAGCGACGGCAGAGCCGCGCGCCACGATTGGATGACCGGGTCGGTCGGGTCCATGACGTAGAACTTCATCGCGCCGGTGTAGGCGTCGACGATGACCTTCACCGAGTTGCGGGCGTAGTTGAACGAACGGGGCAGACCACCCGAGGGAGCCGTGAAGTTCGAGGCGTCCTGGCTGTAGGGGTACTGGTCCGACGTGGTGTAGCCGTCGATCACGTACTCCAGGTGGCCGCCGGTGATGACGGCGTAGGGGTGGTTGTCGAAGGTGAGAAATGGCGCGGCGTTGCGGGCCATGTCCATCACGTCACGGGTGAACAGCACCCGGCTCTGCGGAGTGATCTGGTTCGAGATGAGGAAGTTGAAGTCACCGAGTCGCAGCGCGAGCGCGAGGCGCGAGAAGAATCCCCCGACGGCCACGCCGCCCTTGCCCTGGTAGTGGACCTCGACGGGCTGGCCGGCGTTCGGACCGTTGTTCACCTGGTAGTCGAGCTCGGCCTGCTTGGTGTTGGCCACGACCCAGCCCGGGTCGTTGATCCCGAAGTAGACGCCCGGCCGGGTCAGCGAGGGCACGCCGCTGGTCGAGACCGGCGGCACGTTGGCGGCCACGAAGATGGGGTTACCCGTCTGGGGGTCGACCTCGTTGGCCGCGATGACGGCCGCGCCAATGCCGTGGGTGTACTGCAGGTGCTCGTTCACCCAGTTGGTCGAGGGCAGGTTGGCCGTGTTGAGCTGACGGGCCCCGATGAGAACCGGGGTGAGCTCACCGTTCACGCGGTAGCGGTCCACCCCGAGGCTGGTGAACGTGTAGTACGAACGAATCGATTGACGGCGGATCGTGGTCGCCAACGCGATACGCGGGTCCGGGTCCCACAGACGCACGTTGGCCAGAGTCGACGCGGCGGCGCGCAACTGGCCGGGCGTCACCGAGGTCGCCCCGGCGAAGGACGAATAGGTGACCTTGTCGAGTCCGTAGGCGTGGCGGGTCGCTTCGATGTTGCGCGCGATGTAGGGCACCTCGAGCGAGTCCTGGTTCGGGCTGACCTTGAAGGTCTGGAGCGCCGTCGGGTAGATCACGCCGATCACCAGCGCGACGAAGACCCAGAGCCCGACGGCCACGGCCGGCAGGGACCAGCCGCGCGAGCGCACGTTGGCGAGCAAGATCACGGCCGACGCGAGTGACAAGAAGAAAAGAA
>CAWUMA010000003.1:0-20805 GCA_963923835.1 uncultured bacterium | reverse complement strand
GCTACCAGGACCGCGGCGTCGAGATGGTCGACCTCGTGCAGGAAGGCACCTTCGGCCTGTTGCGCGCCGTCGAGAAGTTCGACTGGGAGCGTGGCTTCAAGTTCTCGACCTACGCCACCTGGTGGATTCGCCAGTCGTTGCAGCGCGCCGTGCAGCAGCACGGTCGCACCATCCGCATCCCGCTCGAAGTCGGTGAGCTCCTCCAGCGCCTCGAGGCCACCACGGCCGAGATGACCTCGGCCTTCGGACGTAAGCCGACCGACGAGGAATTGACCGAAGCCACGGGGCTGTCGAAGGCCGAGCGCGAGAACCTCCAGGGCCTGGCCGCCGTCACGGCGAGCCTCGACCAGCCGGCCTCGGCCGACTCGCAGACGACGCTAGGAGACCTCGTCGCCCCTAGTCAGCACGACTGGGTCGCCGACGTCGAGCAGGACATGATGAATGACCAGCTCCACTCGGCTCTCGACCAACTCGACGAGTTGCAGCGCGAGGTCATCACCCGCCGCTTCGGTCTGAACGGCGCGACCCCGCTCTCGCTTCAGGCCACCGCCACGGCCCTCGACGTGGGCGTGCGTCGCGTGCGTCGTGCCGAGGAAGAGGCGTTGGAGATCCTGCGTAACTCGGCCACGGTGCAGGCCGTTCGCGAGAACGCCTAGTTACTCTTCGGGTTCTTCGAACCCGGGAGCCAATCCAGCGAGGTCCTCAGGCAGGGCGCTGTGCGTGCGCACCGTCTCGCCCGTCAACGGGTGGGCGAATGAGAGGCGCCACGAATGCAGGAAGAACCGTTCCTCAGGAAGTCGTTTGTCGCGACGGTGGCCATAACGGCCGTCGTTGACGATGGGGTGACCAATGGCCGCCAGGTGCACGCGGATCTGGTGTGTACGGCCCGTGTCGAGTTGGAGACGCAGCAACGTCGTGGTGTGGGGCTCGTCATAACGCGCGAGAACCCGGTAGTGCGTGCGGGCCCAGCGTCCGTCGGGGCGCACGGCCATCAGCACCGGTGAGCGCGTGGAACGCCCAATGGGGGCGTCGACCACACCGTTCTCCTCGGTGACGTGACCTTCGCTGAGCCCCAGGTACACGCGATCCATGGCGTGACCCGCCAACTGTTCTCGAAGCTCATCGAACCCGAGGGGAGTCTTGGCGACCACAAGAAGACCCGATGTTCCCTTATCGAGGCGGTGCACAATGCCGGGCCGGAAGGGGTCGCCCCGCCCCTGTCGTGGTAGTTCCGCGATCTGGGGGTAGCGCGCCAGGAGGCCACTCACGAGCGTCCCCTCGTTCTGCCCCGCTCCGGGGTGCACCACTTGACCCGGGCGCTTACTCACCACACAGAAGTGTTCGTCGTCGAGCACCACGTCGACGGCAACGGAGGCGTCGGGCAGAACCTCACCCGAATCGGGCTCGGGTAGCGCCGCCATCAGCACCTGACCCTCGACGAGCGACGTCGAGGGCTTGGTGACGGCCTCTCCGTCGACCGTGACGAGCCCTTCCGCGAGAAGGCGATGGGCCGCGGAACGAGACAGTCCGGTCAGCATCGACAGAGCCCGGTCGATACGCATCTCGTCGAGTCCCGCGGGGACGACGACCTCCAGTACTTCGGATTCGCCCTCGTCGCTCACGTCAACAGTCTCTCACCGCGCACGGCGCTGACCATCAGGACCACGAAGCCCAACGTCACGGCCGCGTCGGCCAGATTGAACACGGGGAAAGAACCCACCGAGATGAAATCGGTGACCACGTGGGGTGAGGCCATCAGCCGGTCGATCACGTTGGCCACTCCCCCGCCGAGCAAGAGGCCGAAACCAACGGTGGGTGCACCCACGCGAGCGCGCAGGGCCAACACCAGAATCCCCACCGCGACGGCGGCCGTGATCAGTGCGGCCCACGAGGCACCGTGCGTGGAAACGGAGAACGACAACCCGCTGTTGTACGAGAGTCGGAGCCACAGCGGCCCCACGACGTGACGCGGGGCGTCAGTGAGCGACGCCCGGGCCCAGGCCTTGACGGCCGCGTCCACGGCCACGACACTCACCGCCCACGTCAGGGCCGTGACGTTGATCCGACGACTCACACCGCCGCGCGGCAGTCGATGCAGGTGAACACCGGCACCTGAGCTTCGAGGCGGGGCCGTGAAATGGGCTCGAAGCATTCGTCGCAACGGCCGTAGCTTCCTTCGGCAACCCGGACCAGGGCCACGTCAATTTCGGCCAACTTCAGACGCTGTTCGGCAGCGAACTCCTTAACCCGGTCCCGGTCGAGGTTGGTGGCGGCACCCGAGCCGTCGTCCTCGTCGTATTCGAGACCATCGCGGTCGACGAGCATCTCCTCGGCCTCTCGGTCGAGGTTGTTGACCTGCACGAGCAACGTCTCGCGCTCGTCATTGAGCAAACCGCGCAGCATCTCGAGGAATGCCTTGTCATCGCCGTAGGGCTTG
This sequence comes from uncultured bacterium, assembly GCA_963923835.1. GTDB lineage: Bacteria > Actinomycetota > Acidimicrobiia > Acidimicrobiales > RAAP-2 > RAAP-2. The sequence goes on along the minus strand of CAWUMA010000003.1, from coordinate 18,368 downwards.
GAGTGACGCTTGCGGTCGAGTTCCTCCTGACGGGCACGCTCCTCGGCTTCACGGCGCTCCTGACGGGCACGCTCCTCGGCTTCCAGACGCTCAATCTCTTGCTGCTTGCGCAACTTCTCCGCTTCAATAGCCCGACGTCGGGCCTCGATTTCGCGCTGCTTGCGCTGTTCGGCGAGAGCCTTCTCCTTAGCCTTGCGGGCAATTTCGCGTTCGCGAGCGGCGATGCGAGCCTTCGCCTCACGTTCGCGCTTCGCGGCCGCGGCGGCCTTCTCCTTGGCCTTGCGGGCGATCTCCTTGGCGCGAGCGGCGGCCTTGGCCTTCGCCTCGCGTTCCTTCTTCGCCAGTGCGGCGGCCTTCTCCTTGGCCTTGCGAGCTAGTTCCTTTTCGCGGGCGGCGGCCTTAGCCTTCGCCTCGCGTTCGCGCTGGGCGATGGCGGCCAAACGGGCCTTCTCCTTGGCGGCGGCTTCGCGCTTCTTCTTCGCCTCCGCGGCGGCCTTCGCCGCGGCAGCGGCCTTCAGCGCGGCGGCCTTCTGAGCGGGCGTCAGCGGCTTCTTCGCCGGGGCGGCCTTCTTGGCGGGCGCCTTCTTCGCTGGGGCGGCCTTCTTGGCGGGCACCTTCTTCGATGGGGCGGCCTTCTTGGCGGGCACCTTCTTCGCCGGGGTCTTCTTGGCGGGTGTGGCCTTCTTCACGAGCTTCTTTCCCGCCGGAGCCTTCTTGGCGGGCGCCTTCTTCGCCGGGGTCTTCTTGGCGGTCTTTTTGGTTGTGGGCGACATGGAATCTCCTCAGGTGCGCGCTCAGCGCCCGACGAGACTACCCGCTATTTCAGCCGAATCAGGCGTTGTCGTCGCGGAAACTGTCCAAACGTGGGGCTTCGGTCGGTGCCGGTGCCGGAGGCGGAGTGACCGGTCGCGGGGTTGCCGGAGTCTGTGCCTGCGGAGCAGGGGCCGCCGGGGACGCAGTGGGGGTCGGTGCACTCGGAGCGGGGCGCTCGGATCGCATGGCCAGGTTCTGATCCAGCCAGCCCGCGAGATCCTTCAGTGCGGTGCCCAGGCGCTGACGCTCCACCTCGAGGCGACGGGTGAGGGTCTCCACGTCCTCGTTGAGACGCTGCTTCACGCCATTGAGTCGCTGGACCTCGTCTTCCGCACGGCGCTGCGCTTCGGCAACAATGTTGCGCGCCTTCTCATGGGCCTCGGCGATGAGCGAGCTGACCTTTTCGTTGGCCTCAGCCTTGAGGTTGTTCACGAACTCCTGGGCCACCGCCAGCATGTCACGGACCTGGACGGAGTGATCCTCGTGCGACGTCGGCGCCGGAGCCGCGGGAGCTGGTGTGGCCGGTCCGTTGGCCTCGAGTTCACGGATGCGCTCGGTCGCCATCCGCAGTGACTGACGGGCACGATTGAAGTCTTCGCGGAGCTTGGCGGATTCCTTGGCGACGTCCTCCAAGAACCCGTCCACCTCGTCCGCGTCGTATCCGCGGTAGACCTTACGGAACTCCACGGAGTCGATGATGTCGAGGGCTGAACGGTTCGGTTCACGGGTGCTCATGATTTCACCTTAATTCGGGGTTGCTACCACGGTAATAGTTGATTGACGAGGTTCAAGACGAAGATCGCCACGATGATGGAGAGGTCGATGGCCACTCCCCCGAAGCGGGGCATCGGCAAGATGGCGCGAAGTGGTCGCAGAACCGGTTCGGTCACTGAACGTAGGACGCGCTGAATGTCACCCGCCAACCCCTGGGGCGGCAACCAACTCGCGATGGCCGCGACGAGGAGCACCAGAATGTAGAGCCGGATGGCCGTGTGCAGGAGGGCCACGTCAGTACTGCTGACGGAGCCGGTCGATGACGCCCGGGCCGATGGGCAAGGTGGGCGGCACAATCACGAAGTTGCCACGCTGACCGAGCTTCTCGATCTTGGCGTTCAACGTGTGAGCGACCCCGGAAGCGAAGTCGACGCAACGCCGTCGGGTCATGTCGTCCATCGCCGCCAGGTGCAACACGACGGCCCGGTTCTCGCGCAGGATGCTCGTGATCCTCAACGTTTCGTCGTACGAAGTCAGGGTCAGCACCGCAATGTCGCGTTCGGCCGAGAAGGGTGACACGGTCCGCGACGAGGGCACGGCCACCTTGGGTCGGACCCCTTCGGAGCCCGGAACCGGCCGCACGGCCTCGCCGGCCGGTCGGGGAACGGGCCGGGGTCGCTCGGGAGCCGCCGGTGTGGGGCGCCGAGCGGGACGCGGTGGGGTTCGAAGTGTTTCGACCGCCGGCTCGGGCTCAAAGTCCCGGACCTCGCCGGGGCGGTCATACTCGGAATATTCGTCTTCAACCAGCCCGAGAAAGCTCATCAGGCCGCGGATTCGATCTTTCATGGTGCTCCTTGGGCCTCGCCAGACTCCATGTTAGGCGTTGCCGACTTGGGTGTCCGTGGTCCAAAAAGCGCGCGGCCCACCCGAATTTCGGTGCTGCCCTCCTCGAGCGCGGCCTCCAGATCGTCGCTCATGCCCATGGAGCACTCACGCAGACCGAGATCGTCGGCGAGCGACCGCGTGAGACGAAAGGCCGCCCGCGCCGCTGAGGGGTCGACCGGGGCAACGAGCATCAGGCCACGCACGTCGAGCCCGGCCGCCCGGGCCCGTTGCACGAGTCCGGACACCTCCGAAGGCGTGGCCCCCGATCGGGTGGGGGCGTCGGTCACGTCGACCTGGACGTAGAGAGGTCGCTGTGGGCCGCGTGCGATGCGGTCGATCTCCTTGGCGCGTGACACCGACGCGACGAGATCGGCGCACTCGAGGACGCGGGTGATCTTGTTCGACTGCAACGCACCGAGGTAGTGCCAGGTGACCGGTACGTCGCCACAGGAACTCCGGGTCGCGCACAACTCGTCGACGTAGTTCTCTCCGACGTGGGTCAGTCCGTTGGCCGCCGCGGCCCGCACGGCCGCGGGGCCGAAGGTCTTGGTCACCGCCACGATCCGCACCGAGTCGCCACTGCGACCGGTCGCCTCAATGCGCCCCCGAAGATCGGCCAACGCGGCCGCGACGTGCGCGGTGAGGTCGCTCAGCGCAGGAAGCTGGGCAGGTCGTCGTCTCCGTCGCCGAACAGATCCTGGTCGGTCGACGAAGTCGACGAGAAGATCGACGACACCGGCGATTCGGTCATGTCCGGCGGCGGCACCGACAGGGGCGACGTACGCGGCGTCGGAGCCGGCGCGGCCGTTCCGTCAAAGCCGGCGGCGATGACGGTCACGCGAACCGCGTCGCCCATGCCCTCGTCGATGACGACACCGAAGATGATGTTGGCGTCCTGGTGCGCGACCGAGTGAACAATGTCGGCCGCTTCCGAGGCCTCGGTCAACGTCAGGTTCTTCGAACCCACGATGTTGATCAAGATGCCGCGGGCTCCGTCAATCGACGCCTCGAGCAACGGCGAGGTGATGGCGGCGCGCGCGGCGTTGACGGCGCGGCCTTCACCGGTCGACGCGCCGACGCCCATGATGGCCGTGCCGGCGTTGCGCAGAATCGTGTTGACGTCGGCGAAGTCGGTATTGATGAGGCCGGGCTCGGTGATGAGTTCGGTCACACCGCGCACGGCCGACAACAGAACCTCGTCGGCGATACGGAAGGCGTCGGTCAGCGAAGTGTTCTGGGTCGCGACCGCACCGAGGCGGTCGTTGGGGATGATGATCATCGTGTCGACCTTGGGCCGCAGGGTCTCGATGCCCTTCTCGGCCTGGTTCGCTCGGCGGCGTCCTTCGAATCCGAAGGGACGCGTCACGATGGCGATCGTGAGGATGCCCAGCGACCTCGCCACCTCGGCCACCACGGGGGCGGCGCCGGTGCCGGTGCCACCACCCTCACCGGCTGTGATGAAGACCATGTCGGCGTCTTTCAGGGCCTCTTCAATCTCGACCCGGTGCTCCTCGGCGGCCTCACGACCGACCTCGGGGTCTCCACCGGCGCCGAGTCCGCGGGTGAGCTGACGGCCGATGTCGATCTTCACGTCGGCCTGTGAGTTGAGCAACTGCTGGGCGTCGGTGTTGGCCGCGATGAACTCGATACTGCCGAGCCCCGCTTCGACCATCCGGTCCACGGCGTTGACTCCGCCACCGCCCACACCGATCACCTTGATGACAGCGTGGTAGTTGGTGCGCGTCTGTGTCATGTGCTCCCCTAGCGAACGAAAAAGGTTCACCCCGAAGAGCCGAACCCGTGGCGTCAGGCTAGTTTGCCCGCCCTAGAGGGTCAAATAATCCAGTGATTACTTGGGTGTTGGCCCCGAGACGGCCAGCGCTCGGGGAACGGTCACATCGACGACATCGCCCGGCCGCAACGTGGCCCCGCTGATGACCGACGCGATGGCCGTGAACTTCGCGGGGAGCTCGGTGGGCCGCCCCAGGAGGAAGGTCAAGGGGCTCGTGAGCTGCAGTCGAACCGTGCCGGCCTGGGTCACGAGAATGCGCGAGACCTGGGCTTCGAATGGTTGCCGGCGTAGTTGGGAGGCGACCCAGGCCCCGGCCCGTCCGGGGCCACTGAAGGGCCACGGGCGCGCACTCGGCGTGACCATCGAGAGAGTGGGAAGGTCGGCGTGACGCGGTGCGGGACCGAGGTCGCGACCACGCTTGTCCACGTATCGCACCGCACCCGTGGCGTTAAAGGCAACCGCCACCGGAACGGCCTCGGCCACGCGCAATTCGATGGTGTGGGGCCACCGCTTGATGACCGTCACTCCGGCCACCCACGGCAGTTCCTTGAGACGAGACGAGACCTCCGAACCCGACACCGAAATCATCGGCGGGTGAGCGTCGAGACCCGAGGCCGACACCACCGCGGCGGCCGACTCGTGGTGTGCTCCGAGCACTTCCACGCTGTCCACCCGAAACCACGAACCGTAGAGGAGGGCGTGTCCGGCGTAGAGGGTGACGGCGAGCCCGGCCACGGCGAGCAACGCGGTACGACGGAAACGGCGCCGCCGTGAACCGCGCGGGTCGATGGTGGTGACGCCACCCGACGCGCTCGTACCCGGGCGGCGCGGGCCACGGCCCCTCGTGGGTGCGGCGGTCCGGGTCGACTGAACGGGACGACGGCGGCTCATCGAGACTCCTCAAATCCAATGACGTGATGTTCCAGTTGCAGTGTGACGCCGCTGGTGGCGGCCACGCGGGCGCGCACCTCGGCGATCACCCGCCAGACATCGTTAGCCCGACCATCGGGGTCGGCGATGATGAAGTTGGCGTGCTTGGTCGACACCTCGGCGGTGCCGATCCGAAGTCCCTTGCATCCGGCCGCTTCGATCAGCGCACCCGCACTCGCGTCCGCCGGGTTACGAAACACCGACCCCGCGTTGGCTCCACCGGGCTGGTGCTCGCGCCGCCAGCGCACAATCTCGGCCAACCGTTCCCGCGAGGCTTCCGCGTCGCCACGAGTGAGCCCCAGTGACACGCGGGTCACCAACACGTGGTGCAGGGCCGACGTGCGATAGCCGAAGGACAGTTCGTCGGGCCCCCACTCGCGCCACCCGTGTGACCACGTGGTCACACTGCGCACACTCGCGGCCATATCCGAACCGTGGCCACCGGCGTTCATCACCGCCGCTCCGCCCACGGTGCCCGGCACGCCCACGGCCCACTCGAAACCGGTCACACCGTCCGCGCTGAGTCGGCGCGCGAGAACGGGCAAGTCCGCGCCGGCGCCCGCTTCCACCCGCACCCCGTCATCGTCCCGCCACGAGGAGTCGGCCAGTTGGCCGGTCAGGGTCACGGCGATGAGATCGTGGTCACCGTCGGCCACGAGCAGATTGGAGCCGTTTCCGATCACCACCCACGGACGGCCACAGGCCTCCACCAGCGGCATGAGTTCTTCCACGTCGGCGTTCGACGCGAGGGAGACGAGCCCGCGGGCCCGGCCACCGACGCGGTACGTGGTGCGAGCACCCAGAGGGGCGTGGTCGGTCCAGCGCTCCCCCGCCGATTCGATGAGGGCGTCGAGTGAACTCACACGACACCGCCCGGCAACCCGTCGACGAGTGACGCCACGTCCCCGGCACCCAGCACCGCGACGACATCGGCGTCGCCGAGGTCAATCCGTTGCGCCACGTCGGCCAACGACTCGACGTACGTCACCGGGCATCCGGCGCCACGGACGGCCTCCGCGACGACCTCGCCCGTCACGCCGAGCGGGTTGGGCTCACCAGCGGTGTAGATGCCGGTCACGATGACCCGGTCGGCACCCGCGAGGGCGCGACCGAGCTCGGCCCCGAGAGCGGCCGTGCGGGTCACCCGATGGGGCTGGAAGACGATGAGGGGGCGCTGGTAGCCGACCTCGCGCAGGGTGGCGATGGTGGCGTCGATTTCCCCGGGCAGATGCGCGTAGTCCTCGTACACCGGTACGTCGCGCCAGCGACCCCGGTACGTGAACCGACGGGGTGCCCCCCGGAACGACTGCAGACCCCGGGCCACGTCGTCGAAGCCGATGGCGTTGACGTGCGCGAGGGCGGCCACGGCCGCGGCGTTCAGAATGTTGTGACGCCCCGTGACCGACAACTCGATGGGCCATTCCTCTCCGTCGTGGCGGAGAGTGAAACGCGACCGGGTGGGCTCGAGCACCACGTCGTCGATGAACCACGCGACACCGGCCGTCGTCCCCACGGTCACGACACCGGGAAGCCGGCCGGCTGCGCGAACAGCACCGGCATCGTCGGCCACAATCACGATGGGGCCGCGCGTGCGCAGCATCAGTTCCGAAAAGGCTCGCTCGAGTTGACCCACGTCCCCGTAGTGATCGAGGTGGTCGGCTTCGATATTGAGAACGGCGAGGGTCCGCGGGGACGACTGGGCGAACGTGCCGTAGGACTCGTCAAGTTCGAGCAACAGCCAATCGTGCCCCCAGTGGCCGTTCGAACCCACGCCCGCCACGTCGGCGCCGAGCAGCCGGGCCGCGTCGAGGCCCGCCGCCTGCCACACGCACGCGAGCATCGAGGTCGCCGTGGTCTTGCCGTGCGTGCCGGCCACCGCCACCGTGCGAAGTTCGTCACAGAGCCAACCGAGGAAGGTGGGCCGGTCCCAGGCCTCGACTCCCGCATCGGCCGCCGACCGGCGCTCCACATGTTCAGCCGGCACGGCGGGTGACCACAGAACCAGCCCGGCCCCTTCCACGTGCGACGCGTCGTGGCCACGGAAAATCTCAATGCCCTCCGAGGCCAGTTCGTCCAAAACGGCGCTGTCGGTCGCGTCACAACCGGACACGTGATGGCCCCGTTCGTGGAGAAGTCGCGCGACACCACTCATACCCGCTCCCCCGACGCCGATGATGTGAATCGGTGTCGACGTGGGCAGTCGGGTCGCACTCACGACGCCACCTCACTCACGACTCGGGCGATCGCTTCGGCGGCATCGGCGCGGCCGAGCGAGGCCGCCGCCTCACTCATCTCGGCGTGACGGGACGGCTCCAGGATTCGATCCAGTTCACTCGCCAGTCGTTCGCCCGAACAGTCGCGATCGGCGACGACCGTGGCGGCCCCGCACGACGCCAGCGCCGCGGCATTGGCACTCTGGTGGTCTCCCGGGGCGCCGGGAAGCGGAACAAGAACCGAGGGAATACCGAGCAACGTCAGTTCGGCCACCGTCGCCGCCCCGGCCCGGCAGACGGCGACGTCGGTGATCGACCACCACGTCACCATGTCGGCGAAGGCGATTACCCGGTAGTCGAGCCCCGTGGTCGTCGGACGCGCGGCACTCACGCGGTCATAGTCACGGCGTCCCGTCACGTGGACCAACACGACATCGCGACGCTCGGACCAACGGCGCGCCAGATCGACGACGGCGTCATTGACGCTCGCGGCTCCGAGTGAGCCGGTCATCACCGTGACCACCTGGCGACCCGGTTCGATCGCGGGCTCCACCTCGGCGCGCACCCGATGTCCGGCCAAACGAACCAACTCGTCGCGTACCGGTACTCCGGTGGTCACCGCCCCCTCGGCGGCGAAGGCCGTGCAGCGCACGGCGGCGAAGCGGCGTAGCACCCGTTGGGCCGCGCCGGCGTGGGCGTCGAGCTCCACCAACACCAGGGGACGGCGACAGATCACCGCGGCCAACGAAAAGGGAAACGAGGCGTATCCCCCGACCGACACAACGGCGAGCGGACGCCAGCGCAGACACCGCACGAGCGATCCGACGACGGCACCGACGATTCCCACCACCGCACCCAGGTTGCTCACCGTGGCCCGCGGGCTCAGGCTGCGACGAATACCCCGCCCACCGAGCAGCACCACCGGTTCGTTCCGGTCGGCCAGTACCAACCGGTCCTGGCCGCGTTGGCTACCCACGAAGTACACAGGGACGTCAGGTCGCCGGCGCGCCCACGCATCAGCGATGGCGCGCATCGGGAAGAGGTGGCCACCCGTGCCACCACCGGTGACGACCACGGGTCGGTTCACTACTGGTCCCAGTGTCCGTCCACGGGCGTGGCCATGCGTCGATGCGTTCCCCGGTGACGAACCGACGGTGCCGCGTGCGTGCTGACCGCCACGTGCGCCAGCGACACCGCACCCGAGCGGCTGGGGTCGTTGGCCACGTTGTGCAACAGACCGGCGGCGGCCAACTGCATGATGAGTGCCGTGCCGCCGTAGGAGAAGAAGGGCAGAGGAATTCCGGTCACCGGCCACAATCCAATCACCGAGGCGATGTTGACGACGGCTTGGAATCCGATCCACACCGTCACGCCGACGGCGATAAGGCGATTGGCGCCCGAGCGTGAACTGCGCAAAATCTGCAAGGCGAAGGCCAAAAAGACCACGAACAACACGATGACCGCGAGAGAACCGACGAAGCCCCACTCCTGACCAATGATCGAATAGATGAAGTCCGTCTGGGCGTTGGGGAGAAGCCCCCACTTGGCCTGCGAATGCCCGAGTCCGACGCCCGTCCATCCTCCCGAACCCAGGGCAATTTTGGATTGACGCAACTGCCAACCCACGCCGGTCGGATCGAGATTGGGGTGGAGAAACGTCATCACCCGGGCGTGCACGTAGGGCCGCACTTTGAACATGACCGCGAGACCGGCCACGCTGAGGAGGGCAAATCGAATCAACAGCGTGCGCGACAGACCCGCGATGGCCAGAATCGACACGACGATGGCGGCGGCCACCGACGTGGTGCCGATGTCCTTACCCACCAGAATCAGAGCCAGGCCCACCCAGATCGGCCACGTCATACGCACCAGTTGCACCCAGTTTCGGATGTCCCGGTGGGCCGACGACACGAGATTGGCCGCGTACAACACGCAGGCGAGCTTGAACGCCTCGGACGGTTGGAACGAGAACGGCCCGAGCACCAGCCACCGGGTACCACCATTCACGGTGGCGCCGTGAATGGACACGGTGACGAGAAGTGCGATGCAGACGATTGAGAAAAGAGTCGCCAGCGGCAAGACCCTCTCCAGGCGGACACGGGCCGACAGGTAAAAGGCGATCCCACCCAGCGCCAGATAGATGAGGTGCCGGAGGGCGTAGCTCCAGACGGGGCTGTTACCGAGCAATGACTGACCCTCGCTTGCGCTCATCACCGACATCGTGCCGAGGCCGAGCATCAACGCGAGCACAACGAGCAGGCCACGGCCGTTGCGGCTCGTGGAGCGCCACGGACCAAAGAAGGATGCCACTCGGGCCATCAGACCACCTTCGCAATTTTGACGAAATCGCCGTAGAAAATTCCCAGACCCAGCATCGCCAGCAGACCCGCCAGAATCCAGAAGCGGACAATGACGGTGGTCTCGGGCCAGCCCTTCAACTCGAAGTGGTGGTGAATGGGCGCCATCTTGAAAATCCGCCGGCCAAAAACCCGAAAGCTGATGACCTGGAGAATCACGGACATCGTTTCGGTCACGAAGAGTCCACCGAGGACGATTAGCAAAAGATCGAGGTTCATGAGCAGGCACAAGGAGCCGAGCGCCGTACCGATTGCCAGCGAGCCGGTATCGCCCATGTAGATGTGCGCCGGAGCGGCATTCCACCACAGGAACCCGAGGCATCCTCCCACGAGGGCCACCGCAAAGATGCCCAGATCCAGCGCGGCGTGCAGGTGATACAGCGAGAAATGACGGAACTGCCAGTAACCGATGATGGCCAACACGCCGAAGCAGAAGGTGGCCGAACCCGCGGCGAGACCGTCGAGTCCGTCGGTCAGGTTCACCGCGTTCGAGGTTGCGACCACGACAAAAGTGGCGAGACAGAACCAACCGACCGACGTGAGGTTCAATCCGGGAAGCGAGAAACGCGTGAGGGAGAGGTTGGTGGAGGTTTCCACCCAGTTCAGGGCCAACCAGGCGAACGATCCGGCGATCACCAGCTGACCGATGAGTTTGCCCCGTTTGTTCAATCCGAGATTGCGCCCCCGTCGGATGCCGATCCAGTCATCGAGGAGGCCGAGCAGGCATGAAGCGAGGGTGACGGCCACGACGATGAGTCCCGACCGCGTGAAGGCGATGTGCGTCCCCACGTGACCCATGAGATACCCCGCGACCGCGGCGCCGACGAACACCACCCCACCCATCGTGGGCGTGCCGGCCTTCGCCTGGTGACTCGCGGGTCCTTCTTCGCGAATTTTCTGACCGATGGAACGGTCCCGGAGGATACGGATCCACAAGGGGGTCACGAAGAGCGCCAGGAGAAACGCCACACCGCCGGCTTCCATCAGACTCAGCACGGCGCCCCCATCAGTTCACGGACGACCAACCGATCGTCAAACGGACTCACCGTGGTTCCGATTGTTTGGGTCGACTCATGACCCTTTCCGGCGACCACCACGACGTCATCGGTTCCGGCGACTGCGAGCGCCCGCGCGATGGCGGCTCGCCGGTCGGGTTCGCGAACCACCGCCGATTTGTTGGTGATGCCCGACAACACATCGTCCATGATGGCATTGGGGTCCTCGCTCCGAGGATTATCAGAGGTGACAATCACGTAATCCGAACACTCTTCGGCAATTGCACCCATCAGGGGGCGCTTCTCGCGGTCGCGGTCCCCACCACACCCGAAGACGGTCACGATTGTGGAAGTGGGCGCCAGTGCCCGCACATCGGTGAGCAACCGACGCAGACCGTCGGGGGTGTGTGCGTAATCCACGATGACCGTCGTGGTGCCCCGAACGACGTCGAATCGCCCCGGTACCGGCGTGAGATCAGTCACCGCGGCGGCGAGATTGTCATCGCTGGCACCGAGGCGTGAGACCACGGCCAACGCCACGAGGAGGTTGTCGACGTTGAAGGAGCCCAGTAGGGGCGACGCCACGTCGATCCCCCGCCACACGAATCGACTTCCGTCGAGGCCGAGGCGCACCTCGCCCGCGTCGCTGCGACCAACGGGAATCACCTCTCCGCTCGCCATTCCGGCAAGACGGGCTCCGTACGGGTCGTCCACCCACACCACGCTGGATTCGCAACGGCCGGGTTCGAACAGCCGCGCCTTCGCCGCGAAGTAGGACTCCATGTCGCCGTGATAGTCGAGATGGTCGTGCGAAAGATTGGTGAACGCTCCCACCGCGAAGTGCAAACCCTCCACGCGACGCTGGTCCAGCGCGTGACTCGACACTTCCATCGCCAGGACCGGGCGCCCCTCCCCCGACAGTCCGTCGAGAGAAGCCGCGAGGGAACGGAACAGATCGGGCGCTGCCGGTGTCGTGCGCGCTCCCGTCAACGTCCCAATCGACGCGGCGGGCCAACCGAGCGAACGGCACAGCGACGCCACCATGGTGACCACGCTGGTCTTTCCGTTGGTACCCGTCACTCCCACCAACGTGGCGTGCTGTTCGGGGTGACCGACCACGGCCGCGCTGGCCGAGGCCAGAGCCGGAATCATCTCGTTCGGCGCCATCATCATGACGGGCACAGTCGTCTCCACGGCGCGCCAACTCACGACTGCCACGGCCCCGTTCCTCACGGCCTCGCCGACATGGTCGGCCCCGTCGGCCACCGCGCCGGGCAAGGCGAAAAAGAGCGAACCGGGCTGGCAGGTCCGCGAATCGATGTCGACGCGGGTCACCTCCACTGATGAGGGCGCGCCGGGAACCAGGGAGTCGAAGCGCATCAGGTCACATCCGAGGCCAGCGACGCCTTCGACCCCGTCAGGGGCTTCACGAACGTACCGTTCGAGGGGATTCCCCACCGGTGCAATGCGTACGACATGACTTGCTGAAAGACCGGGGCGGCGGCTTCGCCACCAAAAATCGTCGTCACCGGCCGCTCCAAGACGACGATCATCGAAAAGACCGGTGCGTTCGCCGGGGCGTACCCCACGAAACTCGCGTTGTAGCTTCCCACGAGCAACGAGTCGTGGCCGGGCCGGGGGATCGTCGCGGTTCCGGTCTTGCCGGCCACCGCGTAGCCCGGAATGATCGCGTTGGTGCCGGTTCCCGCCAGAACGACCTTCTCGAGCATCTTGTTCAGCGTGGCCGCCACCGAGGGACTGAGAGCCACCCGTCGCGCACTGGGAGGAGTCGCCTTGACCGAACCATCGGCGTAGACGTAACCACGTACCAGTTTGGGTTGCACGAACACGCCACCGTTGGCGATGGCGTTGTAGGCATCGAGCACCTGAATGGGCGGCACGGCGTCCACCTGGCCGATGGGCAACGCCACGTTGTCACTCGGGTGGTAGTTGGCCGCGTTGATCAACAAACCGGCCGTTTCGCCCGGGTAGTGGAGGTCGGTCATCTGACCGAAACCGAGTCGTTCCACCTGGGCGAGAATGCCCGACGCGCCGACGGTCTTGGCCACCAGGTAGGTGCCAATGTTCGACGACTGAGCGAGGATGTCGGTCGCGGTGAGGTGCAGCGTGCCGTGACGCTCCGCATCGTGGAAGTAGCGCCCGCCCACCCGTACGGCGTTCGGCACGACGAACGGAGTGGTGGGGGTGATGGTGGCGTTGTTCAACGCGGCCGAGAAGGTGACGAGTTTGAACACCGAACCCGGTTCGTAGGCCTGACTGAAGGGCAGGTTGTTAATGGTCTGCTGAATGCCCTTCGCCCCCACGTCGTGACCCCAGGCGGGGATAGGACCGAGTACTCCGGGGTTCTGCTTGGTGTTCACCAGCGATGCGTTGGCCAGAATCTCGCCGGTCTTGACGTCCATCACCAGTGCCGAACCGGCGATGGCCCCCGTGTTGTGGATCTGCACGGCGAGGTCACGCTCGGTGATGTACTGCAACGACGTGTCGATGGTCAGTTCCAACCCGACACCGGGCTTGGCCTTTTGAATCACCCGACTCGGCGATCCCGGCAGAACGAAACCGGCGGGAGATACGAAGGTGCGGGTCTTGCCGGCTTGACCGGCCAGTAGGTGCTCGTACTGGTACTCGAGACCGGCCGATCCTCCGTTGACATTGGTACCCCCGAGCAAGGACTGCCCGACCGATCCGTTGGGGTACACGCGCTGCGCCGACGACTGAACGACGATGCCGGCAAAGTTGTGCTTCGTGATCTCGTGACCGGTGGCGATGTCGAGGTGGTCGTTCAAGATCACGTACCCACTCCGACGGCTGAGCATCGCCGTCAGTTTGGGCACCGGGACGTGGACAAAATTGGTGAGCTGTTGGGCTTCGGTGGCGGGATCCTTGATTTGGAAATTGTCCGCGATCACGACCGACGTGGGTCGCGAGACGGCCAAGATGGTGCCGTTGCGGTCGTAGATGCCGGCGCGCAGGGCGGGCGTCACCACGTCAACGCTCTGTTGGTGAGCGGCCTCGCCCGCGTAGAACGGATGCTCCACGACCTGGATCCAGAAAAGTCGAACCGTGAGTGCGCCGAAGGCAACGAGGAACGCCAGTGTCATCAACTGGAGACGGCGTGACGACGGCATGGCGCGACCGCGACCGCGACCCGATGGCGTGACGGGGGCCTCCGAGGTCACCTCTGGGTCCTCGGCACGATGGACACCGGCACCAAGAACTTCGGCAGCGGCAGCGTGGCGCCGGGGGTTGCGGTGGGCACTTGGAGTATGACGACGGGATGGGTCAGGTGAAGGTGGCTGGCCCGACTGGCCACCAGACCCGGTGCGACGTCAGTCGACGCCGAACTCACCACCTCGGCGTAGTGCGACTGCTCCTGAATCAACTGTGACTGGAGGTTGTGCAGTTGCATCGCGCGCGACGACTGGACCATCGAACCGGTGACGGTGACGAGACAGGCCCCGAAGAAGATTAAACCGGCGGTGACAAAAGGATGACGTACCGCGAACGAGGGTCGCGCCGTGCCGGCGTGCCGACCGGACGAACCCCCGCGAGCGGGACGGGAACGCGTCGGGGTGACCGTCCGGGACGGCTTCGTCTGGTGGCGACCCCGCGGAGCGCTGCTCCGGGTGAAACTCTCCACGCGACGTGGTTCGGCTGCGCTCATGGCATCACCTTCCGCGCCACCCGAAGACGGGCCGAGCGACTCCGAGGGTTTGACGCAATTTCGGCCTCGGTCGCCATCTGGGCCGAGGCCTTGCGAAGGGTGACCCGGGGCACCGCGCCACAGACGCAGGGCAGGTGGGGCGGGCAGGTGCATCCTCCCCGCGCTTCGGAGGCGAGGAACTGCTTCACCGCACGGTCCTCACCAGAGTGATACGAGATGACAACGAGGAGTCCGCCTTCGGCGAGAACGTTCAAGGCGGCGGGGAGGGCGTCGGCCAACTGCTCCGCTTCGGCGTTGACCGCCACGCGAAGTGCCTGGAAGACGCGCGTGGCCACGTGACCGCGACGGCGCGCGGCCATTGGAACGGCCCGCTCCACCGCGGCCGCCAACTCCCCGGTCGTCAACGGTGAGGAGTCCTTCAGCGACTTGGCGATGGCGCCGGCGAAACGTGTCTCACCGTTCTCGCGAAGCAGGCGCGTGAGTTCGTGGAGATCAACGTGCTGGAGGAATTCGGCCGCCGTGATGCCCGTCGACGGGTCCATACGCATGTCCAACGGCGCATCGGCGCGGAACGAGAATCCCCGCGTCGCGTCGTCGAGTTGGCGAGATGACACGCCCAGGTCGAACAGCACACCGACAATCGGGTCACCACTGATGAAGTCCGCGTGTTGAGCCAGCACCGACGACAGGTCGGCAAAGGGGGCCGAGGCGATGCGGTAGCGATTCCCGAACCGCGCGAGCTTCAATTCGGCTTCGGCCCGGGCGGCCGGGTCGCGGTCGATGCCGAGAATCCGCAGCTGCGGCGCCGCCGACAGCAGGGCCGCCGAGTGGCCTCCCCCACCCAGAGTGGCGTCAATCACCACACCGGCCGGCTGGGCCGTCAGCATCTCGGTGATTTCCGCCTCGAGGACGGGGACGTGGTAATCCCCCGCATCCATGTGCAGCCCCCCAGTGGTCGCGGCCCCGGAACAGGCGGAGGAGGAGCTCCGGGAACCGCCACCAACGGAGAGGCTGCACAAGGTGCGGGGGCGGAATTGAAAGTTGTCGCGGTAGGTCACGCCAGGTCCTTGAATGAGGCCGCGGCGGCCTGGTCGTAGGCCTCCCACGACTCGGCATTCCACAACTCGACATGATCGATGTGGCCGATGATGAATACCTCACCATCGAGGCGGGCCAGGTCGCGCATCCACGCGGGCACGGCGAAGCGACCGGTCTTGTCGAACTCGACCATCGCGGAGTTGGCCGACCAGTGACGCGACGCCACCGCGTACGCCTTGTCATCCTGAGCGCGCTGCGTGTACCACCGCGCCTTCTCCTCGAACGAAGGGGGCGTCCAGAGTGACAGACAGCCGACGTACTCCGGAGTGAGATGACCACCGAGAAGGAATGCCTCGCGGAATCGCACCGGCAGCACCAGACGACCCTTGGGGTCGAGTGTGTGTTGGTAGCGCCCGCTGAACATCCGACTCACCCCCTCCGGCTCGTTGGGTCCACACTACCACTACGCCCCACCCTGACCCATTCTGCTCCACTCCCATCCACCGGACTCCACTCGGGGCGTGGCGGGTCATGGTCGAAATTGGCGGAAAATGCTTGAAATACCCGGGTTTTACGTTAGGAATCGAGCAGGAGGACCCGGCGCTCCCACTGGGGTGGCGAGCTCAGAGTCCCCACCACGGCTTCGGGGTCGTCCAGATCAAGGTCCGACACCACCAGATGCCCCAAGACCTCGGCGGGGCCTGGGGGCGCATCGGCCAACACCGACACCAGCGGGTCACTCGCGCGAGCATGAAGAACGGTGGAGAGAAAAGTGCCTTCACGAACGCGCCACTGCGTGACGCCGACCACCTTGCGTCCGCCGAGGGTGACCTCCCCCGGGCCCAGGCCGGCGAAACAGACGGCGCGCCACGCGGGGTCGCCCTCGACTCCCCCTTCGTGAACCTCTAACCCCTCGACACCCGCGTCGGTGAGAGCGTCACACCACCAGCGCCCCGCGGCGATAGCCGCGAGACGGGTGTCCGGGGTCCATCGAGGATTGTCGGCCGGAATCCACCAGTCAATCCAGAGGTCGTCGGGCTGAAGCAGCACGACCCCGCCACCACCACGTCGACGACGTAGGGGCCAGGACTCGCGTACGTCGGGTGCGAGGATGTCGATGCCCTGTGAACTCCCCAGCACCAGGGTGGGCCGGGCCACGTGCACCACAAGTGCCGTCGGCCGACTGAGACGGCGTAGGACGTCGTAGTCGTAGAGCTCGTCGATGTCGTCGTTCACGAAGCCCGGGGCAGGTAGGGCGCCCACAGCGGATCGGGGTCGGCGAGGTGGCGCCAGCGCCACCACGGCCCCTCGGGCACGCGGGGCTCGAAGTGGAGCCGCCACCCGATTTCTTCGAGGAGCCGGTCGCCCTTTTGCATGTTGTGGCGCCGGCACGCGGCCACGACGTTGGTCCACTCGTGACGCCCACCTCGACTGCGCGGAATCACGTGGTCGATCGTGTCAGCCGGGGAGAGGCAGTACGCGCAGCGGTAGCTGTCACGCAGCAGAAGGGCACGACGGGTCAGCGGCGGCGTGCGCACCCGGGTGGGGAGTCGCACCACGTCGTGAAGACGCACGATGGCCGGAACCTCGACGACCATACGGGCGCTGCGCACCACGGTCGGTTCGTCGGGGGTGGCCACGGGCTCGGCGCGACCGGCGAGAAGGAGAACGACCGCCCGCCTCTCGGTCACCAACTGCAGGGGCTCGTAGGTGGCGTTAAGGAGGAGAACTCGCCCCATGGGACGAAACTACCCTCGCGCCCCCTGGGCGAGTGACCATTTCGCGGCCGCAACCATGGCGACCGGATCGGGCAGGCGGGGCGCACCCTCGGCGGTCACGAGACGGAACGACCAGTAGTCAGGCCCGGGCAGCGGGAGAAAGGGGAAGTGTCGCCACCACTGGTTCCGCCGCAAACGCCAACCGGCGCGCGCGAGCACCACCGCATCCCCCGGGTGGCGCAACACGTGGCGCGTGAGCGCCCACGACCAGTAGGGGGTGCTCACTGACCGATCTGACGGCGACGTTGCGCGATCCACTGACGAACCGAACGCACGCGTGGCGGCGAGCCATCGGCGGTGTCGGCCTCTCCCCCGCGACGGGTCAGGTCGTGCCACGACGCACGACCGAGGAGACGAAGGCTCCGTTCAGCGAGAACGGCCGACGCGAACATCAGCGCCACCCCCGCGAGGCCCACGGCCACGAAGCGCGAGAAGAACAACACGAGCACGACCAGTCCGACGACGAACCCGACCACCGCGAGGCGAAGGCGACGACGGCCAACCGCGTACACGTTGGTTTCGGCCACGCTGCGGGCGAAGCCGGGGTCCTGCTTGGACAGGGACTCTTCGAGTTCGGCCAGAATGCGCTGCTCGTGTTCGGATAGTGGCATCACACCCCCTCGCGTTCGTCGTCTCGAAGTGTACCGGCGCCGTCGTACGCATTCCCATCGCCGGGCCATCCGCCCCTAACCTGACGTCATCGTGAAACGTGTGGCCGTCGTGTGCACGGGGAACATTTGCCGTTCACCCATGGCCGAGGTGGCGTTGCGCGCCGCCGTGGCCGAGACCCCCGAGCTAGCCGGCAAGGTAGAGGTGACCTCGGCGGGTACGGCTCGCTGGCACGTCGGCGCACCGATGGACCCCCGGGCCCGAGCCGCGTTGGACCGAGCCGGCCTTCACGACCCCGGCACCTTGGGAGCCTTCGCCGACCGCGACTATCTCCTCTCGCACGACCTCGTGCTCGTGATGACCAGGGAGCACCGGACCGACGTGCTCACGCGCACCGGAGGCTCGGGTCCCGAGGTCGAGTTACTTCGTAACTACCTCACCCCGGGCCTCGACCTCGACCTCGCCGATCCGTACTACGGCGACGACCGCGAGTTCGACGAATGCCTGGCTCAGATCAGAGAATCGATTCGGCGTTGGACATCGGAATTTCGTCAGCGGT
>CAWUMA010000002.1:0-24699 GCA_963923835.1 uncultured bacterium | reverse complement strand
CATTCGTTCTCATTTTGGTTCTGGTGCTCTTGGTGGCCATCAAGTGGGGGGTTCCGCACACCGGCCCCGGTGCATTCGTCTTTATTAACCAGAACATTGGCATCAACCTCATCAGCCTCGCGTTGCCATCAATCGTGCTGGCATTGACAAGCTTCGTGTCCTACTTCCGAGTACTTCGCGCAGATCTCATCGCAACTCTCCAAGAAGAGTTCATAACGATGGCTCGCTCGAAGGGCCTCAAGCAGAGTCGGATTTTCTGGCGCCATGCGTTTCGGCCCTCGTCGGTGGCCCTTCTTGGAGCCATGGGCGTCCAAATTGGAGGACTTCTGGCTGGCGGTTTCGTTATCGAATCGCTCATGGCCATCCCCGGGATCGGATTCCTCCTGGTTTCAGCTATCACCCAGAGCGATTACGTCCTTGTCCAGGCAATCGTTCTAATTGTCTCGGTATTTGTAGTTCTCGTGAATTTCCTTTTCGACTTCATCATCACCCTCATCGACCCAAGGATTGCTCGTGACTGATTTCCACACCGTTGAAACCGACGTCGAGCCGGTAGCGCCGAAAAAGCCTGCGGGAATGCTCTTCTGGGTCAGCGTCGGCTTTCTAGCAGCTCTTGTACTTGCCGCGATCTTCGCAAAGTTCATCGGCCTGCAAGACCCGCTTAATCAGGACTACAACTTCGTGCAGTCGGGGCCATCGGCGGCCCACTGGTTCGGGACAGATGACCTCGGTCGCGACATCTTCAGTCGAGTCATTTACGGTTCTCGAATTTCTCTCGTTGTATCGACGCTCTCAATGGCCATCGGATTCGGACTTGGCACGCCGTTAGCCATGATGGCCGCATATCGCCGTGGTCGGTTCGACACGATTCTGACGGCGTTCATGTACTCGATCCTCGCCTTTCCGGCCATTATCGCGAACATCGCCATCCTCTCCTTCTGGACTCCGCGGTCGTTGACCAAGGTGATTATCGTTGTGGGCCTCGCGTCAACACCCCTCATTTACCGTGTCGTTCGCACGGCGACCCTCGCTGTCGGAACGAAGGAGTACGTGATGGCGGCGAAGGTACAGGGCGCGAGTGACAGTCGAATCATGTTCCGGGAACTTCTGCCGAACGTCTTCCCCATCGTTCTCTCATTCCTGATTATTGGTATTGCTTCAGTCGTTGTCCTCGAGGGATCTTTGGCCTTCCTGGGTCTCTCCGTTATGCCACCCACTCCTTCGTGGGGAAACATGATCAATGAGGGCCGGAACAGCCTTCAACAGAGCCCTTGGTTGGTTCTCTTCCCGTCACTTGTGATGTGCCTTTTCCTGCTCAGCATCAATTTTGTCGGCGAGCGGCTGCGTAGCCGTCTCGATGTCTCGGAGGTCAAGCTGTGAGCAACCCATTGCTGAAAGTCCAGGACTTGCGTACGGTCTTCAAGACCGCCGCAGGCGACCTGCCCGCAGTCGGCGGCGTCTCCTTTGAGCTCAATGAAAACGAGAGCCTTGGAATTGTCGGCGAGTCGGGCTCTGGCAAGACAGTGCTTGCTCGTTCCATCATGGGCATCCAGCCACGCGTGAATACAACCGTTTCAGGTTCCGTTCTGCTTAACGGACACCAAATGGTGGGCGCCACCGATGACGAGAAGCGCCACATATGGGGTACCGATGTATCGATGATCTTCCAAGACCCGATGACATCACTCAACCCGGTTATTCGCATCGGTAAGCAGATTGACGAGGTCCTCATCCAACGACTCGGAATGTCGAAAGAAGAGGCCAAGAAGCGCTCTATCGACCTCCTGGGTCAGGTGGGGATCACCTCCCCGGAGTTGCGCTACAGCGTGTATCCCCACGAACTTTCGGGTGGTATGCGTCAGCGCGTGGTGATCGCGATCGCTCTCGCAGGGTCCCCTCGCCTTCTACTCGCCGACGAGCCGACGACCGGTCTCGATGTGACCATTCAGGCCCAAATCCTGAATCTCATTGACGCAAAGCGTGCCGAGATGAACATGTCAGTGATTTACATCACCCACGACTTGGGTGTGGTCGCAACCCGCACCCAGAAAATCATCGTGATGTACGGCGGTCGGATTGTCGAAATGGGCTCCACCCGCGACATCTTCCACCGGACTCGCATGCCCTACACCCGGGCACTTTTGAACAGTTCGCCGAAGATTTCGAACCCGTCCCACACTCGCCTCGAGGCGATCCCGGGACGGCCACCAAACCTCGTTAAGGCCTCCGCGGGCTGCGCTTTTGCGCCGCGTTGTGCGTATGCGACAGATCAGTGCCGTACCGAGCGACCCGAGTTGCGTCCTTCGGATGAACCCGGTCACAGTTTTGCCTGTTGGAACCCGCTGTCCCTTTCAAAGAGTGAGAAATAATGTCTGAACAGAAGCCGCTTCTTGAAGTTCGAGACCTGACGGTTAACTTTGGCTCACGGCGACGTGTCGTGAGCGCCGTGGCCGGGGTCAGTTTCGACATCTACGAGGGAGAAACACTGGGACTCGTTGGTGAGTCCGGCTGTGGCAAGTCCACGACCGGCAAGGCGCTCATGGGTATCGTTCCGCCAACATCGGGATCCGTGAAACTCGGTGACGTCGACGTCACGACGCAGAAGGGGCGCGATCTTCGGCGCACCCGAACCAAGATGCAGATGATCTTCCAGGACCCCATCAGCTCGCTCAACCCTCGTCGCAAGGTGAAGGACATCGTGGCCGAGCCGCTTGACTGCTGGAAGTCTGCCACCGGCGAAGAGCGTGAAAAGATTGTTGTGGACCTCCTCAATCACGTGGGCATCGACCCGTCCGTGTACGGGAACCGCTACCCGCGGACCTTCTCCGGTGGTCAGTGCCAGCGCATCTCCATCGCCCGGTCGCTTGCGATGCGCCCTCAGTTGCTGATTTGTGACGAAATGGTGTCCGCACTCGATGTATCGGTTCAGGCTCAGATCCTGAACCTGCTCGAGGACCTCAAAGAGGAGTACGGGCTTACTCTGCTCTTCATCGCCCACGACCTCGCCGTTGTCAAGAACATTTCCGACCGTGTAGCGGTGATGTACCTTGGCAAGCTTTGCGAGATTGGCCCCTCGGACGTCCTGTACAGCGAGCCCGCTCACCCGTACACGAAGTTCCTTCTGGGTGCGGCTTTGGAGGCCGACCCCGATTCCGACCCACACCGCGAAACCCTCGAAGGCGAACCGCCGAGCCCCCTCAATCCACCTTCGGGGTGTCGCTTCCGGACACGTTGCCCCAACGCCACCGACCTGTGTGCGTCGGAAGAGCCCCAGATGACCACGATTGGAACTGGTCACCAGGTGGCGTGCCACCATCCGTTGACAATCGGTCGTAAGTAAAGCAAAAGCCCCGTTGCGCTGGGTCTTCCCAGCGCAACGGGGCTTTTAACTTCGCGACTACTCGGAGTCAGCGGGCTTGGTGGTCTGCTCCGTGGCGTATTCCGCCCACGCGGCCTGAGCCTCAGACTCGGGCGTGAACTCGCCGTATTCGATTCCACCGATGTAGTTGCCTTCGGCGTCATACGCGTGGGAACCAAAGGCCTCACGGTACTCGGCGGACACTTCTCCACCCTCGGCGGCCTGCTTGATCGACAGGCTGATTCGGCGACGAGCCGGCTCGAGCTCGATGATCTTGACCCACAACTCTTCACCGGCCGACACCACTTGCTCCGGGGCCTCCACGTGGTGGGCGGCCATTTCCGAGATGTGGACGAGGCCCTCGATGCCCTCACCCACCTGCACGAATGCACCGAATGGGACGAGCTTGGTCACGCGACCGTAGACCAACTGGTCGACGGCGTGACCCTCGGCGAACACCTGCCAAGGGTCGGACTGGGTGTTCTTGAGCGAGAGGCTGATGCGCTCCTTGGACATGTCCACGTCCAGGACCTCCACCTCGACTTCGTCGCCCACGGCAACGACTTCCGAGGGGTGTTCAATGTGCTTCCAGCTCAACTCGGACACGTGGATGAGGCCATCCATGCCGCCCAGGTCAACGAAGGCACCGAAGTTCACCACCGACGAGATGACACCGCGGCGGCGCTCGCCCTTCTTGAGGTTGACCAGGAAGTCACCGCGCTGCTCCTTCTGTGTCTCTTCGAGCCAGGCACGACGTGACAGCACCACGTTGTTCCGGTTGCGGTCGAGCTCGATGATCTTGGCTTCGACGGTCTTACCGATGTACGGCTGCAATTCGCGAACCCTACGCAACTCAACTAGCGAAGCGGGCAGGAAGCCACGGAGGCCGATGTCCACGATGAGCCCACCCTTGACCACTTCGATAACGACACCCTTGACCATCTCATCGCGGTTCTTGAGGTCTTCAATATTGGCCCACGCCTTCTCGTACTGAGCACGCTTCTTCGACAGGACGAGGCGGCCCTCCTTGTCCTCCTTCTGGAGAACGAGGCATTCGAGACGCTCACCGAGCGACACGATCTCGTCGGGCTTCACGTCATTGCGAATGGACAGTTCGCGCGCGGGGATGACACCCTCGGACTTGAATCCGATGTCCAACAGAACTTCGTCGTGGTCAATCTTGACGACCGTACCGGTCACCAAGTCACCATCGTCAAATTCCAACACGCTGCCACCGACCAACGTCGTGAGGTCAGTCCCCACCAGGTTGTCTTCGGTGACGACTCGCGGAACATAATTTCCGTCTGAGTCAAAAGTGCCCATGGGCTGGGCGGAAAGGAGGCCGTTGGCTTCCGACATGAGTACATCTCTTCATGACCGAACTGGGGTCTGACTAGGCGATAATGCTGAGTTTCCAGTTCAAACTCAGGTTGGCAATCCTATCAGACCCTCAGGATTTAGCTTCGGCCCAGTTCTCACCCCAATGAAGGCTGACTTCGAGCGGAACCGTGAGCGTCGCGGCACCGGTGAGTGCATCCACGACCAACGATTCCACGACTTGGTACTCGCCGGGTGGGGCCTCCACGAGAACTTCATCGTGGACCTGCAGCACCAGCCGGGCCTCGAGTCCCTGGGTTGCCAGGCTGTGATCAAGACGCACCAGTGCCGACTTGAAGATGTCCGCGGCCAGACCTTGGATTCCCGCGTTCATGGCTTGCCTTTCGGCCGCGGCGCGCTGGGGCCCCGTGGCGGTCGCCAGGTCCGGGAAGGGACGAATTCGCCCGAACTCGGTGCGTGAGTAACCCCTTTGACGGATCTCTCTGACCGTGTCGTCCATGTAGGCACGAAGGCTTGGAAAACCAGAGAAGTACTTGTCCATGATGGACTTGGCCTGGCCGACGTCGATGCCCAGGCGCTGACCAAGGCCAAAGGCTTCCATGCCATACGCGAGCCCGTAGGAGACTGCTTTGGCCGTCTCACGCTGCTCGTGCGACACGTCGTCCGGTTCGACCCCGAAGACGGTGGCGGCAATCGCGCGGTGAACGTCCGTTCCTGACTCGAAGGCCGCCACCAAGCCCTTGTCACGGCTGAGGTGGGCCAATATTCGAAGTTCAATTTGGTTGTAATCCGCCACCGCGAGCTTCCAGCCCGGACGCGGACCGAACGCGTACCGCAATCGCCGACCTTCCTGTGAACGCACCGGAATGTTGTGCAGATTGGGATTTTCCGACGACAGTCGACCGGTGCGGGCAGTGGTTTGCGAGAACGTCGCGTGGATCCGCCCGTCCGACGCCACTGTGTCGATGAGTGACGAACCGTAGGTGCTCCTGAGCTTCTCCACTTCCCGGTATCGCAATATCAAGGGAACGATTTCATGTTCGTGCTCGATCGCCTCGAGGCTCGTGGCATCCGTGGAAAAGCCACTCTTGATCTTCTTCGTGGGTGTCAGATTTAACTCTTCGAAAAGAACCTTCTGCAACTGAGTTGGAGAATTCACTTTGAAGGGGTGGCCAGCAATGTCCTGAATACGCGCGTCCAGCGAGGCGGCTTCTTGCGCAAATTCATCCGTAATGGACCTGAGGAGCGCTGCATCGACACAAATCCCGACTGCCTCCATTCGGCCCAATACCGCCACGAGCGGCAGTTCGATGGTGCGGTAAATCGAGCCGAGTTCCCAGCGGTCGATTTCGGCCGACAAGGCGCGCACCAGAGACATCGCCGTCCCCACGTCTTCGAGCGCCTGCGCCTCCGAGGTCACGTGCTCGTCGAAGAGAGAGGGCGCAGCGGTGTTCGCGGTCTTTCCCAGGTAGCGACTCGCAACCTCAGCAAGGTCGTACCGTCCCGCAACGGCGTCGACGAGGTAGGCCATGATCGCCGAATCGTCGTGGGGGTCCTTGAGCGTGACGCCCAGTTCAGCGGCCCGTCGATAGAGCGGTTTGAGGTCGTGGCCCGAAATGTCGTGGTGTGTGAGGAGGTGGATCACATCGTCGGTGCGACCCGTGGCGGCTTGACCAGAACCGGAATCTGCCACCGCCAACCAGTCACCGACGACAGCGACGAACAGAAGTGGCGATTTCAGAACCTTCTCCAGATCGGCCTGGACCAACTCAACGTTCGCCACGGGCTCCACATCAATTTCGTTGACCCCGCCCTCAGAGGACGGGTCTCCGAGAAGTCCCTCGGACATCAACTTTTCAAAACGGGTCCGCATCTGGTTCATTTCGAATCGTTCGAAAAAGGCCGTCACCTTGGACCAATCCCAGCCCCCCAGATGTAGCTGCTCCAGCGTGACGTCAAGGGGGACGTCACGAACCAGCGTCATCAACCGTTCGTTCATGCGCGCTCGTTGCTCGTACTCGGTCAAATTCTCCCGCAGTTTCGGCGTGAGTTCGTCCAGGTGCGCGAAAAGCTCGTCCATGTCGCGGTAGGTCGCAAACAACTTCGCCGCGGTCTTTTCACCCACACCGGGAACACCCGGCAAATTGTCCGACGTGTCGCCTCGCAGCGCGGCCAACAGCGGATAGCGACCGGGCTCGATTCCGCAACGGTCGATAATCCCCTGCTCGTCGTAGAGGTCGTAGTCCGAGACCCCCCGCTTGTTGTACAAGACCCGGATGTAGGGATCTTCGACCAACTGAAACGAGTCACGGTCACCCGTGACAACAACCACCGGCATCTTGTGGTCCCGCCCAAAAGTGGCCAAAGTAGCCAAGACGTCGTCGGCCTCGAAGCGCGGGACACCCAAGACGGGGATGGCCAGAACTTCACACAGGGCCCGAATCAAGTCGAACTGGGGCTCCAGATCGGCGGGGGTTTCAGCGCGTCCACCCTTGTAGTCCTCGGTCATGTCATCGCGGAAGGTCCCACCGGGGAGGTCAAAGGCCACCGCCAAGGCTCGTGGTTGTTGGGATTTGATGAGCGACGTCAACATCGAAGCAAATCCGTGAAGAGCGTTGGTCACCAGGCCACTGGAGGTTCGGATCTCGGGCGACAAGGCGTAGTAGGCGCGGAACGCCAGGGACATCCCGTCCAGGAGCAGGAAAGGACGGTTGTCGTGTGAGTTAGCCAACGAACTCGCCCCGGATGATCTGCTGGGCGACGTCACGCATACGAACACGACCCTTCATGGCCGTCTGCTGGATGAGTTCGAACGCCGACGGTTCGTCGATGCCGCGTTGCGACATCAGAAGTTCTTTGGCCTGCTGAACAATTTCACGGGTTTCAATCTTGTCCTCGACCTGAGCCGATGAAGATGTGGCCGATCCCGAGGG
Organism: uncultured bacterium; assembly: GCA_963923835.1. GTDB lineage: Bacteria > Actinomycetota > Acidimicrobiia > Acidimicrobiales > RAAP-2 > RAAP-2. The sequence goes on along the minus strand of CAWUMA010000002.1, from coordinate 17,070 downwards.
GGACGGCTGCAGTATGGACGCCAATTTGGGGAGAATCTCGCTGCCGCGGAAGGGCTTGACGAGGTAGGCGGCCACTCCCGCGTCGCGGGCCGCGTCAATGAGTGCCCGCTGACTGAAGGCGGTGAGGAGAACCACCGTCACTCCGGTCCCTTTCACGCGGGAAGCCACCTCAATCCCGTCCATGCCGGGCATCTTCACATCTAGGAGCGCGAGGTCGGGCTTGTGCTCTTCAATGAGCGCCAGTGCGTCATCACCGCGTGCGGCTTCGCCGACCACCAGGTAACCGTCAGACTCGAGGATCTCCTTGAGGTCAAGCCGAATAATTGATTCATCATCCGCGATTACGACACGCTTGTCCATCTCTTACCTCGTCCCTTCCGGTGTCCACTGACGCAAAAGTTCGTCTCGGCGTTCAACTAACTCCCCCACCTCCGAGCGGCGTCGTTGCAATTCCGCCTTGGCAACGGAGGCGTGGCGGGCGACGTCGTCGTAGTCGGCTGACACCTGCGGAGTTTCTGACACTAGGGAGCGCAGACGCATCTCATCCAAGGCCTCTTCCCAGACCTGGACCTGCTCCTCGAGCACCTTGATAGCCGCACGGGCACGTTCGACTTCCCGTTGGATGTCCTCAATTCTGCGTGCCAAGCGACCGGTCACTATTTCAGTCTAGGTAGTGCCGTCCACTACCCCGACCAATTGCGCCTCGGCGAAGAAAGCCTCACTGGGCCGAAGACCGAAACCCAAGTGGTCGGACAACCACCCGCCTTGTCCCGTGGCCAGAGCCACGGGTCCCACATCGCCGGGCTCGTCGGTGGTGTTCGAACTCAACCCGCGATTCGCGGCGCGACCGAGTGGGGATTCAAAGAATCCCCCGATATAGGCACGCAGGCCATTCGACTCGGCCACACGGACGAGCGAGCGAGCCGTGGAAAGTCCACCGACCCGAGCTGGCTTGATACACACCATGGAGGCCGCCGAGTACTTGGCGGCCGCCGAAATGTCACCTCTCGTCCGAACTGACTCATCCAAGCTCACGGGGAACGACACCTCCCGAGCTAACTGAGAAGTGGTGACGAAATCGCCCACACCGAACGGTTGTTCCAGCGCAACGAGGTCACAGTGTTGCGACACACGTTCGGCGAGATCGCGAACACCCCCGACAGATTCTCCCGACCCGTTTAAGTCCAACAAGACGGGGTCGCGAAGGGTCTCGAGACGCTGTGCACATTCGTTGCTCCACGAGCGGGGTGAAGCCTTGACCCGGACTCGGGACGCTCCGTCCACGACGGGCCACACGGGATCCATCAGAGATACCGTGGCTTGATAGCGCGGGGCGAAGACGGGTGCCCAGAGGGCGTCAATGGACTCCCCGTTCCGACGCAAGTGAAGATCTAGGAGAGACATCTCGAGTGCGCAAATAGCGAATCGCTGCGTCGCCGAACCGTCTGACCATGCACCCACGCGATGCCATTCAGGGGCCTCCTCTTCGGCACGGGCACGATGAATAAAACGAGTGCACAAGTCGATAAGGGCAGAGGACACCTCCGCCAGACCAGGGTCGCCATTCAGGGCCGCCGGCTGAGGGCTGACCTCCCCCCAACCCTCGTAGTCCTCGACCCTGGTCCTCACGAAGAGGGACTCGCGAACCTGATGTTTCTGGTGCGCCGCAGTCACACCGGCGAGCAGTTCCCTCCGATGCGACCAGATTTCTATGCGCACGAGGTAACCCTAGAGCGCTGATAGCGTAGGTACTCCATCGGCCCGGATGGCGGAATTGGCAGACGCGGAGGACTCAAAATCCTTTGCTCGAGAGAGCGTGTGGGTTCGAGTCCCACTCTGGGCACCAGAGCGCGAATAGCGTGCTTTTCGTGAAAACTTCCGTTGTTCTTGTCGACAACTGGGTTGCACTGTTCCCGGGGCAGGGGTCCATCGCCCCCGGTGCGGGTGTCGCCTGGCGAGCCAATCGGCACTGGAACGTGGTGAACCAAGTGTCCGAATCGGCCAAGGTCGACGTCGAGCACCTCCTCTTGGCCGCCGACCAGAATTTGCTCGTTCGAACTGACAACGCCCAGTTGGCAACTTTTGCCCTGTCACTCGTCGCATGGTCCACTCTCGTCGACTCCGGCACGCTTCCCCGGTTTCTGATGGGCCACAGCCTGGGCGAGTTCAGTGCCCTGGTAGCGGCCGGTGTTTTGTCCGTGGAAGATGGAAGTGCGCTCATCGCCACACGGGGTGCCGCCATGCAACAGGCGGCGTCGACCAACCCCGGATCCATGGTTGCCCTCATGGGTGGCGATAGTGACTCGCGGCAACGCCTCGACAACATCGAAGAGGTCTGGGTCGCCAACATCAACGGCGAGGGCCAGATTGTGGTGAGTGGCACCCCTCGTGGCCTTGAAGTCCTTGCGAACAGTTACCGCGAACTGGGTTTTCGGCGGGCGACGCCCCTTCCGGTTGGTGGTGCGTTTCACTGCCCTCTAATGGCACCCGCACAGGTCGACTTGGACGCAGCGCTCGCCAAGGCATCGTGGCATTCAACCAACCATGTCGTGATAGCCAATGTTGATGGCCAGCCTCATGACACGCCGACCGAGTGGCCGAGCCTTCTGAGTCGTCAACTCACATCTGCCGTGGAATTCCTGCGGGCGACTTCTTCTCTCCCCCCTTCCGTCACTTCGTCGATTGAGATGCCGCCGGGCTCCGTCCTCACAGGACTCACCAAGCGGATACGCCCCTTCGACACTCAAATCGCCATCACAACACCGGCCGAAGCAGAGGGAGTCTCTCTATGAGTCGACACATCATCGTCACGGGAGCGAGCCGCGGAATCGGCCGAGCCGTCGCTCAGCGCTTCATTGATGCAGGGGACAACGTCACCGCGTGGTCACGGTCGGGCGACGCCCCCGAGGGGTCCGCCATTTCCGCATCACTGGATGTTGCCGATTCGGTGGCCGTCAGCGAGGCGGCAAAATCAGCCATCGAGAAACTCGGGCCGGTTTCTGCCATCGTCGTAAATGCGGGTGTCACGCGCGATGGTTTGGCGATGCGAATGAGCGATGAGCAGTGGCACGAAGTAGTTCGAACAAACCTGGACGGTGCCTTTTTCTGCACCCGGTCCGTGTTGCCCTCCATGGTCAAGAACCGTTCTGGCAGCGTGATTTTCATCGGCTCGGTTAGTCCCTTTCTCGGGGTTCCCGGTCAGGCGAACTACGCGGCAACCAAGGCGGGCGTGATGGGGCTCGCCCGATCCCTCAGTTCGGAAGTCGCGAGTCGCGGTATCACGGTGAATGTGATTGCTCCGGGTCTGATTGACACGGATATGACAATGGAGCTGGGTGAGGGCCGCGATGCCCTGTTGTCGCGCATTCCGCTCGGCCGGATAGGCAACGTGTCCGACATCGCCGGTTGTGCTTTCTTTCTCGCCAGCGACGACTCTCGCTACATCACGGGAACCGTTATCCGTGTCGATGGCGGATTGGCGATGGGCTGGTAATCACGGCTGACGACCCGCCGTCGAATTACACTCGATATGGCTTAATGAGGAGATGACATGGATCGCAACGAAGCCTTCGCCAAGTTCACTGAGAATGCCGTCGAGGTGCTGGCAGTTGATGCCGCGCAAATCAAGCCGGAGGCGTCCTTTGGGGACGATCTCGGCGCTGACAGCCTTGACCTGGTCGAGTTGGTCATGGCCCTCGAAGAGACATTCGACATCGAAGTGGCGGAGGATGAACTGAAAGAGATCCGGACCGTCGGCGAAGCCTTCGACCTGATTTATTCGAAGCTGTAGTGCTCGTCGCGCGCACCTCTTCAGGCCCGATTCGGGGTCGGCGGGTCGCGGTAACGGGCTACGGCGCGCTGAGTTGCGCGGGAACGGACGCGGGCGAGCTGTGGGCCGCATTGCAAAGCGCCACCGCGCCCGCGTCGAAGAGGGTCGCCCCATTTGACGCCAGCCACATCGGCGGCCCGAAAGAGATCCGACGGCTTGACCCCTTCGCCCTGTACGCCCTCGTGGCAGCCGACGAGGCCTGGCGGCGAAGCGGGCTGACCGGTCCCCTGGTTGATGGTGGGAGCCTCATCACAACCGGCATCGGCGGACTCCAGACAGTCCTAGAACAACACCGAGTATTGAACGAGAAGGGCCCCGACCGCGTGTCCCCCTTCATGGTGCCAATGATGATGCCCAATGCGGCAACGGCCGCGGTCTCCATGCGTTTCGGTTTGGGCGGTCCGGCCGAAACCGTGACCACCGCGTGTGCGGCGGGCACCCACGCCATCGGCAACGCCGCGCGCTTGGTGGCGTCGGGTCGCTGTGACGTCATGCTGGCCGGAGGCGCCGAAGCGGTCATGGTGGAAATAGCTGAAGCCGGTTTCAGGAACATGACCGCCCTGTCGTCCGACGGCCTGTCGCGCCCCTTCGACGTGAGCCGGAACGGATTCGTCATGGGCGAGGGTGCCGGCGTCTTGGTTCTCGAAGACTGGGACCACGCCACCGCCCGGGGGGCCACCATTTACGCGGAGGTCCTCGGTGCGGCATCAACCGCCGATGCCCACCACATCACCGCCCCGGATCCCGAAGGTGAAGGAGCCCTTCGTTGCATGCGACTCGCCTTGGAAGACGCCGAGTGTCTACCGGCTGACATCGACCACATCAACGCGCACGGCACGTCCACACCGTTGAACGACCTCGCCGAATCGGTCGCCGTGCGACGCCTCTTCGGCGAGAGCACTCCCCCGGTGACGTCGGTCAAGGGACACCTGGGCCACTCTCTCGCCGCGGCCGGCGCCCTCGAAGCTGTGGTGTCAGTACTTTCACTCCACCACCAGGTCATTCCACCGACCGCCGGTACCACGCAGGTCGATCCCGAGATTCGCCTCGACGTGGTGATGAATGAGCCGCGTGCGACGACCATGCGGCGGGTCATTTCGAACTCGTTCGGGTTCGGGGGGCACAACGGCTCGGTTGTCTTCGGTCGCGCTTAATCCCCCAGCCAGGGTGATTCGTGGGCGTCTCGGGACTTCTTCAAGAACTCGAAAAGCTGCCACGAATCCAGACGACCGGTGATCGTCCGCACAGACTCGCCGGCGACCAATCCCGCAACCGGAAGCTTCCGGACCACGTCCGGTGCCGGGCCCGGGCCAAGACCCCGGGCCAGAATTCGGAACTGAGAACCAACTTCGCGAACCCAGTCAATGCACGCCAGCCAGGCGTCGAAATCGTCTTCTTCGGGAAGCGCAACGTAATCAACGGCCTCCAACCCGGTTGTCACGTCGAGTCGCTCAAGGGGAATGGTGCGCACCACGGTGCGAACTCGGTCGGCGATATAGGCGATTTGGGATGGGTTGAACGAACCCCGAAGTTCAACGGCGTGAAGACCGATTCGGTTCGCCACCTCGCACACTCGTTCGGGCATCTCACTTCGGAAGACCCCCATCGTGTGCACGCCAACCGGTAATCGACGGAGAATGTCGTGAACCTCTGAGGGGGATATCTGGTGCTCGCTGGGGAAGAGATCGAACGCAATCACGGTGGCGCCGAAGCCGGCCGCGAGAAGAGCCTCGTTCTCCGTTTCGATACCGCTGGCAATGAGTTGCAAGCCGTCGCCGTCAAATTCCACGGCGATAGTCTTCCATTAGGCCAGGGCGCACCAAGACATTCCTCCGGGAAGGTCACCGGAGATACCGTGGGTTCGGTGGACAAATCCCAGTCCCCACCCCGAGTCCTCGTCCCAGGACGTCACGCCAGACGGCCCCACGGGTCCCACGGACTTCATCCATACGTCCGCCGCCTCCCGACGATCACCCCGCCAGCGCACCATCCGCCAAGGGACGTTTCCTCCACGCGAATCAAGGCGGCCCACCAACTCTTGACCAGTGAAGCATCCCTTGCTGAAGCTGATGGTCTTCGCGACGAATTCAGGACCGAACGTGTGTGGCGTCACGTCACGCTCGCATTCAACGGGGCCGGGAAAACCCGCCTGAATTCGTGGGCTCTCCCCGCCGAAGGGGTTTGTCACATCGTGAACGTCCCACGCCACGTCACTGCGCAGGCGAAACCGTGCGAGACGATTCGTGGTGAACTCCTTCTCGGCCTCGGGAATACGTAGGACTGGCAATCCACCCTCTTGACCGATCAGGCCTACCGCCACCACCGTCGAATCTGGTTGCAACAGTGCCGTCCACAGCCAATCACGAATGCCGGGCTGGATGTCCTGAGTCATCTGGCCCTGGAGATAGTCCCAGGCGTCGGCACCACGAAATCGGAGTTCAGACCATTGCGCGTTAGACACCACTGACTACGCTAGGCGCACATCTCCCGTACTGCGACGAGGAAACATGACCATCCGCTCGGAACTCACGACTATCAACTCGACGCTGGATGACGTGGCGGCCCGCATCACCGCCCTCGTGGAGGGAGAAGGTTCCCGGCTTCCCACCGACCTGTACAACGAACTGGTCGCCGCAGAAAGGGCGGTCGGAGGCTTGGTTCGTCGATTGAATCGCTTGTCGGGCAAGGTCCGCTGACGTGAGCACACCCTGGCGCCGAGTCACCCATCTCTCCACCGACGAGCGAAACGCGGTGCTGGCATTTCTTGACCGGTGCGAATCGGATCTTTCCCGTGAGGCGATTGACGAGAACCGTCGCCGGGCGATCCTGCACGATCGGCCAGCTGAGCACTGGCTCCGGGTGGACGGTGCGTCACTCACGGGATACGCGCAGGGATCGAAAGCGTCAGTGTATGAAGTGGAACAGGCCGGAGGCGGCGTTGATGCCGACCTTCTCGCTACGATTCAAGAGGATCACGCGACGGTCGACTTTTGGGTGCGAGGCTCCCAGGCCGTCCCCGACGGCGGTCGTTCGATTCGGGTGATCGAGCTTCTGTCGATCCCCCTCCCCGTCCCCACGGTGCCACTGCCCGCGGGAGCCACGCTTCGACCATTCGAGATCGGTGTGGACGAGGAGCGATGGCTGGCCCAAAACAACGCCGCATTCGCCGACCACCCTGAACAAGGCGCGTGGAAGCGCGACGACCTCGATCTCCGGCTTCGCGACGATTGGTTCGACCCGTCGGGTTTCTTGCTCATGTTCTTAGATGGAACGCTCGCCGCATCGTGCTGGACCAAAATTCACGAACTACACCGGGATCGCGCCGGGGAAATTTACGTCATCTCTGTCGATCCAGCCTTCCAGGGCCTGGGGATTGGTCGAGTAATTGTCACGCAGGGACTCGCCTCGCTCAGTCGGCGGGGCGTGCGACGAGGCATTCTGTTCGTGGAGAAGACGAATGAACCTGCGCGCGCCCTCTATCGCGAGATCGGCTTCGAACTCGTGAGAGAAGATGGCGTGCTCCGATTCGGGGCCTAACCGGCTCCCACCAATCGACCGACACCGAAGGTGATGAAAGCGGCGATTCCCGTCAAGGTCGTTTGAAGCAGAGCCCATCGGACAAACCCGCGCCTCGTGAACCAACCAATGAGGCCTCCGATGGCCAGCGAGGCGGCTCCAGCCAGTCCGGTCGACCACCACACCTGATTTCCCGAACTGGTGAGAAGCCAGGGAAGCAAGGGGATAAACGCGCCTACCGCGAACGCAATCAACGACGACAGGGCCGCAGTGGTCGGCGAACCCACCGCCGACGGGTCGATTCCCAACTCTTCGCGAGCGTGTGTTCGAAGCGCCAGGTCCGGATCACGCATGAGATCGGCCGCCAGTCGGGTCGACAGTTCCTCGTCGATTCCACGGCCAACGAAGATGGCCTTAAGTTCGGCCTGTTCTTCCTCGGGGTCGTTGGCGAGAGCTTCTCGTTCAACTTTGATTTCATATTCAAAAAGTTCCTTCTGGGCTCTCATGGAGAGCAACTCCCCGAGCGCCATGGAGAAACTTCCCGCGACCAGGCCCGACAAGCCCGCCAAGCGGACTACTTCATGGCTGGGATGGGCACCGGCAAAGCCCAGAATCAGGGAGACGTTGGTCACCAGACCGTCGCTGACCCCGAAGCTCCCGGCGCGAAACCAGCCGCCCGAAATGTCCCGATGGTGCTCCGGATGACCCTTCTCGCTCACGACGCCATGCTAGGTCCGGTAGTCGGGGAACGACCGTCAAATCGGTAGGGTGATGGCATGGCAACCACCGCACGCTCCGTCGAGGAGCTCAAGAACCTTATTGGGCAGCACCTGGGCTATTCGGGCTACCACACAGTGACTCAAGAGCAGGTCAACTTGTTCGCCGAGGCCACCGGGGACCACCAGTGGATTCACGTTGATCCAGAACGCGCGAAGGCTGGGCCTTTCGGCGGCCCGATTGCTCACGGATACCTGACCCTGTCACTCACTCCCATTCTTTTGGGGCAGATACTTAAGGTTGACGGCGTGAAGATGGGCGTCAACTATGGAACCAACAAGGTTCGTTTCACCGCCCCGGTCCCAGTCGGGTCGGAAATTCGAGCGGGCGCCACTCTCGCTTCCGTCGACGATGTCGCGGGCGGAGTTCAGGTGGCCGTTGATTTGACCATTGAGGTGAAAGACGCTCCCAAGCCATCGTGCGTCGCCCAAGTGGTCTTTCGCTACTACTTCTAAAGAGATGAGCCCTCAGGCCCTCCCCCAGGGCGAGGAGAAGACTCGGTACGTCCGGTCGATGTTTGACGCTATCGCGCCGCGTTACGAGATGGTGAACCGACTCATGACCTTCGGCCTTGATGCCCGCTGGCGTCGTCGTGCCGTGAGCGATCTCCGACTCCCCGAAGGATCGCTCATCCTGGACGTCGCGGCGGGAACGGGTGACTTCTACCGCGAAGCGCAGCACCAAGGAATGGTTCCCGTGGCCACCGACTTGTCCTTTGGCATGCTCGCGGCGAGTCGCCACGTCGACAACCGGGTTCAGGCCGATGGGTCCATGCTCCCCTTTCGATCAGGCGCGTTTGACGGATTGACCTGCGGCTACGCATTGCGCAACTTCACCGACTTACAAGGCGTCTTCAATGAAATGGCCCGTGTGTTGCGTCCGGGCGGGCGACTGTCCCTACTTGAAGTCGCCGAACCGAGACGAGGACTGTGGCGAGCCGGATTCCGATTCTGGTTCCGCAAAGCCGTTCCCGTTATCGGTGGACTGCTGAGTGACCGCGAGGCGTATCGCTACCTTCCCCAGTCAACGGCCTACCTCCCAGAGGCCCCGGTCCTGGTGGCCATGCTGAACCAGGCCGGTTTCGTTGCCGTGAATCATCGTCGGGTTATGGGCGGGCTCAGCCAGCAACTAATCGCCACCCGGGCGTCGTGATTTTCACACGTCAAAAGGTTGAGGGCATTGACCTGAACTCGTTACGCCACGCCGCCGCTCGTACGGGCTGGTTGTTGGAGGGACCCGATGGGGTCCGAGCTGGCCTGGGTGGAGCCGCCGACACCGTTTCTCTTCCCAATGGACTCGGTGATGTGGACCGGGCATTGGACGCCCTGCGCGCCCACCAACTTGAGGGTGACCTTGGTCCAGCCGGTACCGGGATCGTGGCCTTCGGCTCATTGCCGTTCGATCGGATGGCGCCAGCCGCCCTGACACTCCCGCACATCCTCGTCACCATTCTTCGGGATGGGGACGCCTGGATCACCAGGTCCGAGCAAGCCAGTGATTTGCCCCTCGACCTCGCGGCCGGATACGGACCCGACCAGGGCCTACTGGAAATTGACTCGTTCACCTTCGACCCGACAGCCGACGACTACGCGCACGGTGTCGCACGAGCGGTCGACCTGCTGCGGCGACACGAGGTCGACAAGGTAGTCCTGGCGCGATCGGTGACGGGGACGCTGCGCGAGGTGGCTGATCCTGCGGCGCTCGCCGCACGGCTCCGATCACGCGAGCCGGCCTGCACCATCTACAGCTTCCCCACGGACGACGGTCGTCGCTTCGTGGGAGCCACGCCGGAACTACTGGTGCGACGCACAGGCGCGACGGCTTCGGCCCACCCGCTAGCCGGAACCATCGCCGTCACCCCCCACACGGGGGATGAGGATTTCCAGTCATGGCTCCTCGGCAGCGCGAAGAACCGGCACGAGCACGCTGTCGTGGCCGATGAAGTGGTCTCGAAGTTCGCCTCGGCGTATGAACGGGTCACGGCCGACGCAGAACCATCCATCGTCCGACTTCGCAGCCTCGCGCACCTGGGTACTTGGGTTCACGCCTCCTGCGAGCACGAAGTTGACGCACCCGACGCACTTGAGATTCTTCGATTGATGCACCCCACCGCTGCCGTGGGCGGTATCCCGCGAGATGAGGCATACCGACTCATCACGTCCATCGAGCACCGCGACCGAGGGGTCTACGCCGGACCACTGGGCTGGATGGACTCCCGTGGCGATGGCGAATGGTGGGTGGGCTTCCGCGGTGTCCTGCTCCACGGTCGAGAATTCGAAGCATGGGCCGGTGCGGGGATCGTCGCCGAATCGGACCCGATGGCCGAGCGGGAGGAAACGCGGGCCAAGCTGTCGTCGGTGCTGGCGGCGCTTCTCGTGGAATCGATCTAGCGACCCACTACGCGCAGCGCGGCCCATTTCGTCACCAGCGCGAGTGCCTCGGTGACAATCGCGCCCGACATCTTCGACTCACCATGCTCCCGGTCGGTGAACGAGATCGGCACCTCCACGATGGACGCACCGGCGCGTCGCGCCCGGTAGGTCATCTCAATCTGGAAGCCGTAACCGTCGGCCGTCACGTTCCGGTAATCAATCAGATCAAGCGCACGCTTCGAATAGACGCGGTAACCGGCCGTCGAATCAGCGACGCCGAGGCCCAGAAGTATTGACGCGTACATGTTGCCGCCACGTGACAACAAGCGTCGAGAAAGCGACCACTGAGGAATCGTTCCACCAGCGACGTAACGCGAACCGATGACCACGTCATGGCTTTCCGCGGCCGACAGAAGAGCCGGGAGCGCTTCGGGGTCATGTGAGAAATCGCAGTCGATTTCGACGAAATGATCAAAACCTTGGTCGATCCCCCAGGCGAATCCCGCCCGATAGGCACCGCCGAGACCGTTCTTTTCGCTCCGCCGAAGTATTTCGATGCCCCCCAATTCCCCGGCCACGGCCGACGCCGCATCCGCTGTGCCGTCGGGGCTGCCATCGTCGACGACGAGAATCGTGGATTCCGGAACCACCGACCGAAGGACGCGCAACATCCGCTCGACATTGAGAATTTCGTTGTAGGTGGGCAAAACCACCAGAGCGCGCATTGAGGCATTTTACCGGTGTGGGTTGTCAGGACATAAGACACAAAGACCCATTACCCAGGTGGCAATCTGGAGAGTGCCTATGGACGAATCCCCCACCCCACGGCGCTTCCACCTCCCCCGAGAAATCAGAATCATTCTGAGCATCGGGGCCTTGGTCTTTGTGGCGGAATACCTCGTCCTCCCCCAATTGGCCTCCGCTCGTCGATCCTTGCACCTGCTGTCCTTGGTTAACCCCTGGCTCGTCGGCCTCGCAGTGATTCTGGAAATTCTCGCGATTTATTCCTACATGGAACTCACGAGGACCGTTCTCCACCCTCACGCCCCAAGCCGATGGAACACCCTTCGTGTGAATCTCGCCGGCTTGGCAATCAGCCACGTGGTTCCCGGTGGAACCGCTCCCGCCGGGGCACTCTCGTTCCGGGTGTTTGACGAGTTGAAAGTGCCACGCGAAACCAACGCCTTCGGATTAGCGGCACAGGGAAGCGGCTCGGCCGTCGTTTTGAACATCATCTTTTGGCTGGCACTTGTCATTTCCATTCCGCTTCGAGGATTCAATCCCGCCTACGGGTTCGCGGCTCTCGCCGGAGCGTTCCTCCTCTTGGCTTTCTTTGGGACGATTCTTCTCATCACCAAGGGGCAACGCTGGGCCGACTCCTGGCTCCGGGCCATCGCCGCTCGCATTCCACGCCTCAAGCCCGACCGAGTTTCTGAGCAACTCACCAAAGTGGCCGATCGCGTCGTACTACTCATTACAAATCGGCGGACCCTGTGGTGGGCATTCTCCTGGGCCGCCTTGAACTGGCTCTTCGACGCCGCGTGCCTCTGGGTTTTCGTGGCGGCTTTCGGCACCACCATGTCACCTATCGACCTCTGGGTGGCCTACGGTCTCGCCAATGTCCTGGCAGCGATTCCCATCACCCCGGCCGGGTTGGGCGTGGTCGAGGGCGTTTTGATTCCCACCATCGTCGGCTTCGGGGTGCCCCGTGGGCAAGCCATTCTGGCGGTTCTGGCGTACCGCCTCGTGAACTTCTGGGTTCCCATTCCAATCGGAGGTGCCGCCTACGCCAGCTTGCAGTGGCGCCGGCGGCCGCTCAATTCGGAATCGACCGAGACCGACTGAGCGCTTCGCGCTTGAAGCGCTCCTGGGCCGAGAAGCCTTCGACCGATGCCAGCCGCCTCCAGCGTCGATCTGTTCCGAGCTCCCACGTAAAGACGTCGTCCCGCCATGTTGTCTCAAACATCTCCACGATGGATGATCGATTCTGCGCATCGAGGACGGGAACGAGCACCTCAACCCGTCGATCCAGATTTCGCTCCATCATGTCGGCCGATCCGATGAGCACCACCTGGTCGGACGTTCCATCACGCCCGAACACGAACAGGCGGGAGTGTTCAAGAAACTGGCCAACCAGGCTGTGCACCACGATGTTGTCGCTCAGTCCGGGCACGCCCGGTCGAATACAACACAAGGTCCGAACCGCCAACCGGACTCTCACGCCGGCCGCACTCGCCCGGTAGAGGGCGTCAATCACCACGGGGTCGGTGAGCCCGTTGACCTTCATGTCGATACGACCCACCGAGCCCTTGGTCGCCTCACGTTCAATTAATTCGACGATGTGCGTCCTGGTTGATTGAGGGCTGACAACGATGCGCTCGTAAGAACCCTGTTTCGCAAAACCCGTCAAATAATTAAATAACTCACCTAGGTCACGGGTAATCACCGAGTCACACGTGAGAAGTCCGACATCCTCGTACGTGCGCGCGGTGCGGCCGTTGTAATTTCCAGTGGCCACGTGGGCGTATCGCGCCGTCACCGCTCCCTCGGTGCGCAGAACAAGGGTGATCTTGGAGTGGGTCTTCAGACCCATGATTCCGTAGACGACGTGAACCCCGGCCTGCTCGAGGCGTTTCGCCCATTCAATATTTGCCTCTTCGTCGAAGCGGGCCTTCAATTCAACCAACGCCACAACCTGTTTGCCTCGATTAGCCGCCTGGATCAGCGCCGCCACGATGGGCGAATCGCCCGACGTGCGGTACAACGTTTGCTTGATACCGATGACGTGGGGATCCGTCGCGGCCTGCTCCACGAACTGCTCGACCGAGTCGGTGAAGGAATCGTACGGATGGTGCAGAAGGATGTCGCCCGCACGGATGGCTGCGAACACGTCGCCCACGTGGTCGCCATCAAGAAGGCGTGGTGGCGTGACGGGCGACCAGCCTTCTCCACGAAGGTCGGGTCGGTCGATTGAGTACAGGCCCCAGAGGTCGTGCAGGCCGAGTGGTGCGTCGGTCACGTAGATGTCGGATCGTTTTAAATCGAGCTCGTGCTGGAGGAGCTTGAGGAAGTCATCATCCATGCCTTGTTGAATCTCGACCCGCAGCGCCTCACCGAAGCGACGGCGGCGAAGTTCAACCTCGAGTGCGACCATGAGGTCGTCGGCCTCGTCCTCGTCCAAGGACAAGTCAGCGTTGCGAGTTACCCGGAACAGGTCAGTACGGCCGATTTCCATCCCTGGGAACAGGGTGGAGATATTGCTCATCACGAGGTCCTCGAGAAGACAGTACGTGCCCGAACCCGCCGGGACGAAACGCGGCAACGAATTGGGGACCTTCACCCGGGCGCTTCGCTCATCGCCCGTGTCGGGGTCACGGACCGTGACGGCAACGTTCAGCGAAAGATTTGAAATCATCGGGAACGGATGACCGGGGTCGACCGCGAGGGGGGTCAGCACGGGGTACACGCTTTCGCGAAAATACTCATTCAGCGACTCTTTCGCTGCGACTTCCATGTCGCGATAGGCCACGATGCGCACTCCAGCGGCCGCCAGCGCAGGCCACAGATCATCGAGGACAATCCGATCCTGCCGTTCAACCAACGCGAGGACCCGCTCACGGATGTCGGCTAACTGTTGCTTCGGTCGAACACCGTCGATCGAGGGTGTTTGCACCCCGGCGGCGACCTTGTCTTCGAGGCTGACGACGCGAACCTGGAAGAACTCGTCAATCATGTCCGCGAAGATTGCCACAAACTTCGCGCGTTCCAGGACCGGCAAAGAGTGGTCCTCGGCAAGATCCAAGAGCCGGGATCCAAACTCCAGACGGGACAATTCGCGGCTGGAGAATCGCTCGCTCCCGAAGGCCTCGAGGTTCACCACGTGTCTTTTCCCATCAGCATTCACCCGTAAACACCAGAGTACTCTGGGAAAACGATGGATCGTCCAGTCGCTCCTCTCCCCGCTGCGGACACCGGCTCGGCGGATTCGACTCGAACTTCGCGCACGGTCGAACTCACGTTGCTCGGACTCGCGTGGCTGATTACCGGCTCGTTCTACACCCTCGCATCGCTTGGTTCCAAGGGCGTGATGCCTCCACGACTTTGGCTCTTTCTCCTCAGCATCGTCTTCATCACGGTGGGCGTGCACCTCGCAATCCGGCGCTTGGCACCAAACGCCTCGCAAATCCTTCTACCCGTAGCCACGCTGCTGAACGGCATCGGGTACGTGGAGATTGCCCGGTGGAACCCGACGCGAGCGGGCTACCAGGCCCTGTGGTTCGTCATCAGTTCGGCAGGCATGGTCGCAACGTTGGCAATGGTTCGCCGCGTTCGTGACCTCGACCGTTACCGTTTCCTCAGCCTGACCGGAGCAGTGCTCCTCTTGCTCCTGCCGCTGGTTCCGGGGCTGGGGGCCAATATCAATGGTGCACGTCTGTGGATCATTCTCGGGCCCATCTCCTTCCAGCCTGTGGAAATCGCCAAGGTTCTCCTGGTCTTTTTCTTCGCGTCCTATTTCGCCTCAAACCGGGCACTGCTCTCCACGCCCACCAAGCGCGTGTTCGGACGCACGATCGTTCCACCGGGGGTTCTAATCCCGATACTGGTCGCGTGGGGGTTCTCCGTCGCCGTCCTCGGTGCCGAGAACGACGTCGGCTTCGCCATGCTGTTGTTCAGTATGTTTATCGCCCTGCTCTGGATTGCCACTGGGCTTCGCACGTACCTAGTCCTGGGGACAGGTCTCTTGGTGGGTGGTGTGTTCACGGCAGTCAATCTCTTTAGCCATGTCCAGTCACGAATTTCCCTCTGGCTCGATCCGTGGTCGTCCACCAATTTCGCCATCTCCCACCAGTTGGCCTACGGGTGGTTCTCTTTTGCGGCGGGCGGTATGACCGGCACGGGGCTGGGCCTCGGGCAATCAGGAACTGTCCCCGAGATCACCTCCGACATGATCTTCGCCGCCATCGGCGAGGAGCTCGGATTCCTCGGTGTCGTCCTGCTTCTGTGCCTCTTCGCAGTCTTCGTCGGAGAGGCGTTTCGAATCGCCCAGCGCTCACACTCCGACTTCGTGCGTCTCGCATCGTCGGGCCTGGGAATTCTCGTGGGCCTTCAGGCCTTCTTCATCATGGCGGGCGTCTTGCGACTCCTCCCCCTCACGGGCGTGACCTTGCCCTTCATGGCCTACGGCGGTAGCTCCCTCGTGTCGAATTACATCATCGTCGCCCTCTTGCTACGGGTATCGGACGAGAATGCCCAGAACCGCCGTGGCGGTGAAGTTCTGGCCCTGACGTTCGACTAGGAAACGACGTCGGCGAAGGCCGCGAGGACCTGCTCGGCGCACAAGACTGGGGCGGGAACCCGCTGACGGTGCGCCAGTATCAACCCGTCGCTCGGGCGGCAGTCGAACACCTCGCGGCCACGCGGGCCCATGACCTCGAGTTCGGCGTAGAAAACGCCTTTGCTGTAGCTCGTCAACCGCACCGCCACAACCTCGGCCTGCAGCCGACTCAGGATCTCGGCGTAGAACTCGTGGGTGGTCGGACGGCGGCCCACCACTTTGTTTAAAGCCTGGTGAAGAGCCGTCCCCTCGGGCAGCGCCATCGGAATCACCAGATGACGACCCAACCCCTCCGTCTCGACCAGATGAACCTGCGGGCTGGGCTCGGAGAGCTCGAACACCACGTCGGCGACTCTCATGACACGGTATGGCTGCTCGTCAGTCGGGCTCAGCGTCGACTCACTCATGATCGCCTCATCCTAATTGGACAAGCGACGAGACACCGAAAGCAACAATCCCCCGGCGGTGTAGAAGACGATGGCGGCGGAGCCTCCGTAACTCAACAGGGGCAGAGG
The DNA here is from genome assembly GCA_963923835.1 of uncultured bacterium. GTDB lineage: Bacteria > Actinomycetota > Acidimicrobiia > Acidimicrobiales > RAAP-2 > RAAP-2. Next base: position 726 of record CAWUMA010000002.1, on the reverse strand, counting down.
AATACCCGTTACCGGCATGATGCCCATGGTCATCCCGATGTTCTCGAAGCAGCTGAAAGCGAAGAAGATGAAAATCCCCACGCCCATGAGCCGCCCCATGGTGTCCTTGGACTGACGGGCGATTCGATACATCCGAAAGGCCACCCACGCCAGGAGAGCCACCACGACCAGCGAACCCAGAAATCCCAACTGCTCGCCGATGGCCGTGAAAATGAAGTCGGTCCGTTGTTCGGGAACGTAGCCAAGCACCGTTTGCAGCCCCTGGAAGAGCCCCGCTCCGTGCCAGCCACCCGAGCCAATCGCCGATTTGGCGTTGTTGACTTCGTACACCAGGGTTTGCAGCGCGGGATCCGTCGAGTTCTGGTTCAGGAACGAAACAAAACGATCGACTTGATACCGCTTCAAGATGTTGAACGAGGCGCCCGCCACCAGCCCGACCGTTCCGAGGGCGGTGAGGGTGTAGAGAAAACGTGGCGGCACGCCGGCGATCACCATCATCGCGCCCACGCACAACACGATGATGATCGTGGTTCCGAGGTCAGGCTGCTTAAAAATGAGTGCCACCGGAACGATGGTCATCAGAAGAAGTCGAGCCACGTCGCGCATCGTGAGACCTTCGGGCCGACGTTGGCAGTACGTGGCGAAGGCGATGATGATAACCAGGACAGTGAATTCGCTCGGCTGAACCTGGACGACCTTGAGGTCGTACCACCGCTGGGCGCCGAG
>CAWUMA010000001.1:0-53276 GCA_963923835.1 uncultured bacterium | reverse complement strand
TTCAAGCAGAAGACGGCATACGAGATAGGAGTCCGTCTCGTGGGCTCGGCGTGCATGCCGTGCGTACGTCCGGTCACGGGAATGTGAGCGCTCTCGCGGGCGCGAGTCGCCAACGCGTCACGCAGCGACGTGGCTTCGGCAATCACGACATCCATCGCTCGGGCCAGCACGGCGCACAGTGCGGTGTCGACCACGTCGGACGAGGTGAGTCCGTAGTGAATCCACGCGCCCTCGGGAGCACCAATTCGTGACTGCACCACGTCGACGAAGGCGGCCGTGTCGTGATTCGTCACCGCTTCACGTTCGGCGACGGCTGCAACGAAGGCAGCGTCGACCACCGGCCGGCGCGCGCGCAGGGCCGCGGCGGCGTCGGCGGGCACCACACCCGACTCGGCGAGTGCCTCGGCGGCCAGAATTTCCACCTCGAGCATCGTGTCGAAACGGTGTTCGTCGCTGAACAGGGCGGCGACGTCGGCGGGGGCGTAGCGGGGAATCATGATCCTCCTTGCGTCGTCGACGCCGCGATGTCACGGCGCCACACCCGTCCCTCAAAGGTTACGAGCGCGGCCGCCCGATAGGCGCGTTCACGGGCCTGCGCCACCGTGGGGGCGGTTCCGGTCACGGCGACCACCCGGCCTCCGTTGGTTTCGAAGCGCCCATCGGCTCGGCGGCGCGTTCCGGCGTGAAACACCGTGACCCCCTCGTGAGGCTCGATTAGTTGTCCGTCAGGGCCGAGACCCTCAATGAGGTCCCCCGACCGTGAACCCCCGGGGTACCCCGACGAGGCCAGGACCACTGTCACCGCTGCGTTCGTGATGGCCGGGGCGGGTCCGAGGGCCCCGTGAGCGCAGCCGAGCAAGAGTTCGCCGAGACCCGGTCCGTAAAGGGGGGCGAGCACCTCGGTTTCGGGATCGCCGAAGCGGACGTTGTATTCGAGCAGATACGGCCCACGCTCGGTCAGCATCAGGCCGGCGTAGAGGACACCACGAAAATCGATGCCCCGCCGACGAAGTTCGGTCACCGTGGGGTTGAAGAAGCGCTCGACGATGTCGTCGACGAAGCCGGCGGGGAGATCCATCGGCGCGTACGCCCCCATGCCACCGGTATTGGGGCCCGTGCCCCCGTCTCCCACCCGCTTGAAGTCCTGCGCTGCGACCAGCGGCACCACCTTCTCGCCGTCACACAGGGCCAGGAGCGAACACTCCACCCCCTCGAGACCTTCTTCGATCACGACCGTGGTACCGGCCTCGCCGAACGCATCACCGCTCAACTTGGCTGCGACGTCGGCCCGTGCCTCGTCGAGAGAAGTCGTGACGAGGACGCCCTTTCCGGCGGCCAGTCCATCGGTCTTGACGACGAAGGGCGGGCGGGAGTCGGCCAAGTAGCGACCGGCCTCGTCCAAATCGGTGAAGATGCCGTACGCCGCGGTGGGCACTTCGGCTGCCTGGAGAAACTCCTTCAGGTAGGCCTTCGACCCTTCGAGTCGCGCCCCTTGGGATCCGGGGCCAACCACGGGAATTCCCCGGGCCCGCAATGAATCGGCCAGGCCGTTGACGAGCGGCGCTTCGGGCCCGATGACCACGAGGTCGGGTTGCAACTGCTCGGGCTTCTCCTCGCTGCACGCAATTCCGTGAGCGGCGATGCCGGCGTTTCCGGGGGTCACCACGACGTCGAAGACGTCGCGCAGAGCGTGGGCGATGGCGTGTTCGCGGGCACCCGCCCCCACGACGACGCAGCGCGTCACGAGGGGTTGACGAACTGTTCGCGACCCGGTCCGACGCCCACGGTGCGGATGGGCACGCCGGTGATGCGCTCGAGGAACGCCACGTAGTCGCGGGCCGCGTCGGGGAGTTCCTCCCATCGGGTACAGCCCGAGATGTCGGTGCGCCAACCCGGCAACGTTTCGTACACGGGGGTCACCTCGTGCAGCACCGACTGGTGATACGGCGGGTGCTCGTACCGCTGACCGCCGGCTTCGTAGGCGACGCAGACCTTGATCTCGTCCAACGTGTCGAGCACATCGAGCTTCGTGAGGGCCACTTCGGTCAGCGAGTTCAGCCGAGCGGCCTGTCGAGCCATCACGGCGTCGAACCAGCCGACCCGGCGGCGGCGACCCGTGTTGGTGCCGAACTCGTGGCCCCGCTTGACGAGCAGTTCGGCCAACTCACCGTCGAGTTCGGTCGGGAAGGGGCCGGCTCCCACGCGGGTGATGTAGGCCTTGGCGATTCCCACGATTCGGGAGAGGTCACGCGGACCCAGACCCGAACCCACCGCGGCCGTGCCGGCCACCGGATTGGAGGAGGTGACGAAGGGGTAGGTGCCGTGGTCGAGGTCGAGGAAGGTCGCCTGGGCCCCCTCGAGCAGGATGTTCTTCCCCGCGGCGAGGCCGTCGTGAATCAACGCGACGGTGTCACCGATCATCGGTGCGATACGCGGCGCCAATTCCTCGAGGTAGCGCGAAGCCAACTCGTCGGCCTTGATGGCCGGACGGTTGTAGACGCGGGTCAGAATTTGATTCTTCTCCTTCAGAGCCACGTCGAGCTTTTCCCGGAAGATTTTGGGGTCGAGCAGGTCCTGCACGCGCAGACCCACTCGCGATGCCTTGTCGGCGTAGGCCGGCCCGATGCCGCGCTTGGTGGTACCGAGGGCGTTCTTGCCGAGGTGGCGCTCGGTGAGCCGGTCGATTTCCTGGTGGTAGGGCATGATCAGGTGCGCGTTACCCGACACCACGAGCCGTGACACGTCGACTCCCTTGGCGATGAGCGCGTCGAGTTCGGCGAGCAGCACGGCGGGATCGACCACGACCCCGTTGCCGATGACCGGGGTGACGTTCGCGTACAGAATCCCCGACGGAACGAGTTGGAGGGCGAACGTCTCACCGCCCACGACGATGCGGTGTCCCGCGTTGTGGCCACCCTGGTAGCGGACCACCAGATCCATGTCGCGGGCGAGAAGGTCAGTGAGTTTGCCCTTGCCCTCGTCCCCCCACTGGGTCCCTACGACGACGGTTGCGGGCACGATTTCTCCTGTCCTAAATACTAAAAACTACCACCCACGGGCCAGAGGCCCACCGGTTCAGTGGTCGTCGCTCTCGTTCGCGTTGTGTGACGAGAAGATCAGCACGCCCTCGAGGGCGTCCACGGAGATGGTGTCGCCCTCCTTGTACACACCCTGCAGGAGGGCCAACGCGATGGGGTCCTCCAACCGGCGCTGAATCACCCGCTTCAGTGGTCGGGCGCCGAAGGCCGGGTCAAACCCTTCGTGGGCGAGGGCGGCGAGGGCGGCCGGCGTGAGGTCCAGCACGAGGCGCCGCTCGGCCAACCGTCGGCGCAGGCGACCCAGTTGGATACCAACAATGACCTCGAGGTCCTTCTCGTCGAGGGAACGAAAGCGCACAATTTCGTCGATGCGGTTGACGAACTCGGGCCGGAAGAAGTCGGAGGGTTCACCCGGCAGGTTGGACGTCATGATCAACACGGTGTTGGTGAAGTCCACCGTGCGACCCTGGCCGTCGGTCAAACGTCCGTCGTCGAGAACCTGGAGCAGGATGTTGAAAACGTCGGGGTGGGCCTTTTCGATTTCGTCGAGAAGAACCACGGCGTAGGGACGGCGGCGCACCGCCTCAGTGAGCTGGCCGCCTTCCTCGTAGCCGACGTATCCCGGTGGCGCCCCCACCAAACGACTCACCGCGTGCTTCTCCATGTACTCGCTCATGTCGATGCGGGTCATGGCTTTTTCATCATCGAAGAGGAATTCGGCGAGGGCCCGCGCGAGTTCGGTCTTACCCACGCCGGTCGGCCCGAGGAACAGGAACGAACCGATGGGTCGCGACGGATCGCCGAGGCCGGCGCGCGAACGACGAATGGCGTTGGCGATCGCCGTCACGGCGTCGTCTTGGCCGACGACCCGCGAGTGGAGGAGCTCCTCCATGCGCACCAGCTTCTCGACTTCGCCTTCGAGCAGTTTCACCACCGGCACGCCGGTCCAGCGGCTCACCACTTCAGCCACGTCCTCGGCGTCGACCTCTTCTTTCAAGAACGAACCGCGCGCCTGGAGAACGGCGAGCTCATCGGTGGCCTGCGCGATGGTCTTTTCGAGTTCGGGAATCGTGCCGTAGCGAAGGGCGGCCGCACCGTTGAGGTCACCCTGGCGCTCAAGGCGTTCGGCCTCGACACGGCGATCCTCGTACTCCTGTTTGGCGGTTTGAATCTTGGCGATGGCCTGTTTCTCGGCTTGCCAGCGGGCGGCCACGCCGTCGGACTCTTCTTTCAGTCCGGCGTATTCGGCCTCGAGGGCGGCGAGTCGTTCCTTCGACGCGGCGTCACTCTCTTTTTCCAGGGCAACCCGTTCAATGTCGAGTTGACGGAGTTTGCGGATCAGCACGTCCAACTCAGTCGGCATCGAGTCGATTTCGATGCGCAGTCGCGACGCGGCCTCGTCCATGAGGTCGATGGCCTTGTCCGGCAGGAAACGGTTGGGAACGTAGCGTGCGGACAACGTGGCGGCCGCCACGAGAGCGGCGTCTTGGATGCGCACCCCGTGGTGCACCTCGTAACGCTCTTTGAGTCCCCGGAGAATCGCCACCGTGTCGGCCACCGAGGGTTCACCCACGAAGACCTGTTGGAATCGACGCTCGAGAGCGGCGTCTTTTTCGATGTACTGCCGGTATTCGTCGAGGGTCGTGGCCCCGATGAGACGTAACTCGCCGCGCGCGAGCAACGGTTTGATCATGTTGCCCGCGTCCATCGCCCCTTCCGAGGCACCGGCACCCACGATGGTGTGCAACTCATCAATGAAGGTGATGACGTCACCCTCGGCGTCTTGAATCTCCTTGAGCACGGCCTTGAGTCGTTCTTCGAACTCCCCGCGGTACTTCGCCCCGGCCACCATGGAGGCCAGATCCAACGAAATCAGGCGGCGGTCCCGGAGAGACTCGGGCACGTCACCCTCGACGATGCGCAGAGCGAGCCCTTCCACGATGGCCGTCTTGCCCACCCCGGGCTCACCGATGAGGACGGGGTTGTTCTTGGTGCGGCGGCTGAGCACCTGGATGACGCGGCGAATTTCGTCGTCGCGGCCGATGACGGGATCGAGCTTGCCCGCCCGCGCCAGGGCCGTGAGGTCGCGGCCGTACTTCTCCAATGACGCGAAGGTCTCTTCGGGGTTCTCCGAGGTGATGCGCGCCGAACCACGGATACCGCGCAGAGCCTGCAACAGCGTTTCGCGAGAGGTGCCGAGGTCCGCAGCGGCCGCGACCAGCACGTGATCGACCGACAGGTACTCGTCACCGAGGTCGGCGCGAAGTCCATCGGCCGACTCGAGGAGGCGTCGCGACTCCGCCGACAGACCGGGCTGCGAGCCACCGACCGCACGCGGCTCGGCGGCGACCTTCTCATTCAGACTCGCGGCCAGGGCGATGGGATCCAAGCCGGCGGCACTCAGCAATGGTCGAGCAACACCGTCGGCTTGATTGAGGAGGGCCAGCAACAAGTGGGCCGGCGTCACGTAGGGGTTACCGGCGGCCGAGGCTTGGGTGGTCGCCGCCTGAAAGGCCTCACGGGTCTTGATGGTCCAGCGTTGGGGGTCGAGCGTCATACGTCCCTCCGATTCCGCACGTCCGCGAAGAAGACAGACATTGTGTTGCTCACCGGCACGAGGTCCCGACGCTGCGCGCGCGCGACGGCGGCCAAGTCGGCACGGGCTTGGGCCGCCAACGCCTCGAGTCGGGCACGGGCGTCGGCCAGTTCGGCCTCGAGACGCATGATGCGCTTGACGCCCTCGAGGTTCACACCCTCGTTCGTCAGTTCCTGAATGCGGCGCAGCGCCGCGAGATCAGCGTCGGAGAACCGCCGTGAACCACCCGACGTGCGCTGGGGCGCCAACAACCCCGTGCGCTCGTAGTTACGCAGGGTTTGGGGATGGACGCCCGCGAGGGTGGCGAACACCGAGATGACGTAGACGGCCTGGTTACTGGGCTGGGTCATGACTTCTCCTTCGTGAAGGTCGCGGCGAGTTTCTCCACGAGCTCGCGCTGTTCATCGGTGAGATCAGTGGGGACGGCCACGGCGATGGTGACCAGAAGGTCCCCGGCTGCATGGCTTCCCGTGGCCGGCACACCCCGGCTCCGCACGCGCAGGGTCGTGTGCGACTGCGTGCCGGCCGGGACCTTCAAGGTCACGGGGTCGTCGAGGGTGGGCACTTGGATGGTCGTACCGAGGGCCGCGTCGGTGAAACTCACTGTCTCACTCAGCGTCAGGTGTCGGCCCTTTCGGCCGAAACGGGCATCGGGCGCCACGTGCACGTCCACGAAGAGGTCACCGGCCGCTCCCCCGCGCTGGCCCGGGTGGCCCTTGCCCTTGAGGCGAATCCGCTGGCCGTCGGTCACCCCGGCGGGGATGCGCACGTTGACGCGGCGCGAACTCGGTTCTCGACCCGTGCCGTGACAGGTCGCACACGGCGTGACGACCCGTCCACCGCGACCGTGGCACAAGGGGCAGATACTCGACATGGAGAACATGCCCTGGTTCTCGTTAATTGTGCCCGCGCCCTGGCAGCGGTCACACGTGGCGAACCCGGCCCCCGGCGCCCCACCGGTGCCCCGGCAAGTGGCGCACGCTTGCTCGCTCGGCAGCGTGACCGCGGTTGTCACCCCCAACACGGCGTCACGGAACGACAGGTGCAGGGCCGTCTCGATATCGCCACCGCGCTGGGCTCGGGGCCGGCGCTGGCCGAACATGCCGCCCAGCAGGTCGTTGATGTCGTTGAAGTTGCCGCCCTGGAAGTTGAAGCCCCCGGGAATACCACCGCGCCCACCGAGGGGGCCCATGCGACGAACCTCGTCGTACTCCTTGCGCTTGGCCGGATCGCCGAGCACGTCGTAGGCGACGGAGATTTCCTTGAAGCGGTCCTCCGAACCCGGGTGGGTATCGGGGTGGTACTCCTTGGCCAGCTTGCGGTACGCGCGCGTGATCTCCTTATCGGAGGCGCTCTCGGTCACGCCCAGGACTTTGTAGAAGTCCTTCTCGAACCACTCCCGCTCGGCCACGGGTCCCCTATCCCCTCACCGTCACCATGGCCGGACGCAACACCGCGCCCTTCCACAGATACCCGGCGCGCAACACCTGGCTCACGACCTGGTCGCCGCTCTCGTCCCCAGGCTCGTGGGCCACCGCTTCGTGCACCTGCGGGTCGAAGCCGACCCCCACCGCGTCGAGTCGCTCGAGACCCTGTTTGGCCAGGGTGTCGATCAGGAGACTGCGGGTCTGGCGCAACGCGGCCGACGAATCGTTCTCCACGTCCTTGAAGTGGGCGTCGGCAAGATCGAACGCGTCGAGCACCGGCAGCATCGTGGTGATCAACGAGCCCGCCGCGCGGGTGGCGGCGTCATCGGCGTCACGCACCACGCGCTTGCGGTAGTTCTCGAAATCGGCCTGCAGGCGCTGCAGCGCGTCTCGGTAGTCGTCACGCTCACGCTCCACATCCGTGCGCTCGTCGACCGGCTCGACGACCTCTTCCAGCGTCGGCTCGTTGGTGGTCTCGTCGGTCACAATCAGTCGACAATCTCGGCGTCGATGACGTCGTCGTCGCTCGCAGCCGACGTGGCGCCACCCGACTGCTGAGCCTGGGCGGCCTGCTCGTAGAGACGCTGGCTGAGCGACTGGCTGGCGGTGGCGAGCCCCTGGGTCGCCGCCGTGATGGCCGCGATGTCGGTGCCCGCGAGGGCCTCCTTCAACGTCGCCAGAGCCTTCTCGACGTTGGCCTTCTCGTCGCCCTCGAAAGCCTCGCCCTGCTCGCGCAGCAGCTTCTCGGTCTGGTACACGAGCGAGTCGGCCTGGTTGCGGGTGTCGGCTTCCTCACGACGCTGACGGTCCTCGTCGGCGTGGGCCTCGGCGTCGCGCACCATGCGGTCGATCTCCTCCTTGGAGAGACTCGAACCACCCGTGATGGTCATTGATTGACTGGCCCCGGTCGCCTGGTCCTTGGCCGAGACGTGCACGATGCCGTTGGCGTCGATGTCGAAGGTGACCTCAATCTGGGGCACGCCACGGGGAGCCGGCGGGATGCCGACCAACTGGAACTTACCCAGCGTCTGGTTGTAGGCCGCCATTTCGCGCTCACCCTGCAGCACGTGAACCTCCACGCTCGGCTGATTGTCGTCGGCTGTCGTGAAGGTCTGGGACTTCTTCGTCGGAATCGTCGTGTTGCGCTCGATGATCTTGGTCATCACGCCACCCATCGTTTCGATACCCAGCGACAGCGGGGTCACGTCGAGGAGCAAAATGTCCTTCACGTCGCCCTTCAACACACCGGCCTGGACGGCGGCGCCCACCGCGACGACCTCGTCGGGGTTGACCGACTTGTTGGGCTCACGGCCCGTCAGCTTCGCGACCAACTCCTGAACGGCGGGGATACGGGTGGAGCCACCGACGAGGATGACCTGGTCAATCTGGTCCAGGGTGAGACCCGCGTCCTTGATGGCCTGGTCGAAGGGCTTGCGGCAGCGCTCGACAAGGTCGGCCGTGAGCTCGTTGAACTTGGCGCGCGTCAACTTCATGTCGAGATGCTTGGGGCCGTCGGCCGTTGCGGTGATGAAGGGCAGGTTGATCTGCGTCTCTTGCACCTGCGACAACTCAATCTTGGCCTTCTCGGCGGCCTCCTTGAGGCGCTGTTCGGCCATCTTGTCGGCCGACAGGTCGACACCCTCGGTGTCCTTAAAGGACTTGACCAGCCAGTTGATGATGGCCTGGTCCCAGTCGTCACCACCGAGGTTGGTGTCACCGTGGGTCGACTTCACTTCGAAGACGCCTTCGGCGATTTCGAGCACCGACACGTCGAAGGTTCCACCACCGAGGTCGAAGACGAGAATCGTCTGCTCGGCACCGCCCTTGTCCAGGCCATAGGCGAGCGCCGCGGCCGTGGGTTCGTTCACGATGCGTAGGACCTCGAGGCCGGCGATGGTCCCCGCCTCCTTGGTGGCCTGACGCTGGGCGTCGTTGAAGTAGGCGGGCACGGTGATCACGGCCTGAGTGACCGAGTCACCCAAATAGGCCTCGGCGTCGCGCTTGAGCTTCTGAAGAATGCGCGCGGAAATCTCCTGGGCGGTGTACTTGGTGCCGTCAATGTCGACGGTCCACGAATTCTCACCCATGTGCCGCTTCACCGAGCGAATAGTGCGATCCGGGTTGGTGATGGCCTGGCGCTTGGCAACCTCGCCCACGAGCACCTCACCGGTCTTTGAGAAGCCGACCACCGACGGGGTTGTGCGCGCACCCTCGGCGTTGGGAATCACGACGGGCTCGCCCGCCTCCAGCACGCTGACCACCGAGTTGGTGGTTCCCAGGTCAATTCCGACTGCCTTAGCCATGAGATGTCCAATCCTTCAGTTCCCTGGGGCCGGACCATCCGGCCACCGGAGTACGCCATCCAGAATACAAACTTGAGTCTTACCTTGTCAAGAAAAATGTGTGCAAGGGGCTAAAGTCCTGAAAACCCCCGAAATTGCGCAATTCTCGATTTTCTTCTGGAGGGCTACGCTCACCATGTGCCCGATCTCATTCTCTTGCGCCACGGTCGGTCGGTCTGGAACGACCTGAACCTCTTCACGGGCTGGCACGACGTGGACCTGGCCCCCGAGGGGGAAATCGAGGCCCGGACCGCCGGGGCCCTGCTGGCCGGCGAAAAGGACCTCGACCTGAGGGTTCTCCACACGTCCCTGCTCACCCGGGCCATCCGGACGGCCGAACTGGCTCTGCACGAGGCCGGGCGCTCCTGGCTGAGCGTCCGGCGCAGTTGGCGCCTGAACGAACGCCACTACGGCGATCTCACGGGAAAGGACAAGAAGGAGACGGCCGCCCAGTTCGGGTCTGACCAGGTCAAGCTCTGGCGTCGCTCCTATGACGTTCCCCCGCCTCCCCTGCCCGAGGGGGACCCTCGGTCGAGTCTCGGCGACCCGCGTTATCGCGACGTGCCCCGTGAGAACATCCCGGCCACTGAGTGTCTGAAAGACGTGGTGGCCCGCGTCACCCCCTACTACCGCGACGCCATCGCCGAAGATCTGCGCGTCGAAGGAGCCCGTGGCGGCGCCGTCCTCGTGGTGGCCCACGGCAACTCACTGCGGGCGTTGCGCATGATGCTCCAGGGCATCGGCGAAGACGAGATCGCCGAGCTCGAAATTCCAACCGGCATCCCCTACCGACTGCGCCTCGACGAGCAACTCAACGTCCTCGACGCCCAGTACCTCGGCGATCCCGAAGCGGCCGCCGCTGCCGCGGCGGCCGTCGGGCGTCAAGCGGGCTGAGTCGCACTACACCGCGCCGGGACCCCGTTCACCGGTGCGCACGTGGACCACGTGCTCCACGTCGGTGATCCAGGCGATGCCGTCGCCCACCGTGTCAGTGCGCGCCGCGCCCACGATGGCGTCGATGATGGTGTCGGCCTGTTCGTCGGTGCAGATGCACTCCACGCGGATCTTGTCGGTGAAGTCGAACTCGTACTCGCGGCCGCGGTAGACCTCGATGTGGCTTCCCGAAGAGCCAAATCCCCGGGCCTGAGTGACCGTGAGGCCCGTCACGCCGGCCGCCTTCACGGCAACTTTGATTTCGTCGAGCTTGAAGGGCTTCACGACTGCGGTAACCAGTTTCATGATGTCTCTCCTTAAACGTTGTCGGTGTGTAGGTGGCTGGGCGAAGCGAGGGGCTCACCGAAGGTAGGTTCGGGGAAAGCCTCCTCTTCGTGAATGGCGATGTCGCCGTCTCGCAGGTCATTATCGCTCTCACGAAGGCCTCCGACGAGGTACTTCACGATCGTGAAGACCACGGTGGTGCCGACGGCGGTGAAGACCACGACCCAACTGGCGGCGAGGAACTGCTCCCAGAACTGGTGCCACGAGTGGGTGTAGAGAACGCCGCCGACCGAGAAGCTCCCGGGGCCGTCGAAGTTCGGCCCCTTGACGCCGTACATGGTCATCTTGGGGTCGGCGAGCACGCCCACCAGGAGTCCACCAATGAGGCCGGCGATGCCGTGGGTGTAGACCACGCCGAGAGCGTCATCCACCTTGCTGAAGGGGCGAACGCGCGACAAGTAGTTCCAGCTGACCCAGACCACGGCCGAGGCGATCAGGCCGACGCCCATGGCCCCGATGGGGTTGACCCAACCCGCGCTCGGGGTGATGGCGACCAAGCCGCACAGAATTCCGTTGATTGCGCCGAGGAACGTGGGCTTCTTCTGGCGACTGAAGAACATGTCCATCAACAGCCAAGTGAGCAGGCCCACAGCTGTTGCGATGTTCGTGTTCAATACGGCCGCAGCCGAGTCGGATCCGGCGTAGTAGGAGGCGCCCCCGTTGAAGCCGTTCCAGCCGAGCCAAATGATTCCGGCACCGACGGCCACCATCATCAGGTTGCTCGGGAAGGCGTTCTCCCGGTCCTGCCAGCGGCGCGGACCCACCAGGGCGGCGCCCACGAAGGCCGCAATGCCGGCCGAGGTGTGGATGACGAATCCACCGGCGTAGTCCACGGCACCCTTCTGGGCGAAGAACCCACCGCCCCAGAGCAAGGCCGCGTTCACGCAATAGACCAGAGTGATCCACAGCGGCACAATCAACAGCCAGGCCTTGAACTTCAAACGGCCCACAAGACCACCCAGGAAGAGGAGTGGGGTGATGGCCGCGAAGACGAACTGGAAGTAGGCCAGAGTCGCCGTCGGGAAGTGGAAGGGGATGAGGGTGTTGGACCCCGAGACGGCCTGGCCCTGAATGGACGAAGCCGTCGAGAGCGGGGTGAAGTGGCCGATGAAACCACTCCAGAACGATCCGTCGGGTCCGAAGTGTGAGAGCTGGCCAAAGGCCAGGTTGTAACCCCACAGGGTCCACACCACCAGGGTCAGCGAGAAGCCGGAGAACACCATCAGCATGGTGTTGACGATCCATTTCTTTCGCACCAGGCCGCCGTACAAGACGGCGAGGCCGGGCAGGCTCATCAAGCCCACGAGGGTTGCCGCCACCAGTTGCCAGGTGTTATCGGCTGGGTTCAACCAATGGGGGTACGGGATATTGTCCGCGAACAGCACCGAAACTCCTTCACTCGGGAGGGCGCCGTTGACCTCGGATGTGCCCTCCAGTGTGCCGGGTCAGTGTTTCGGACCCGTTATCGGTGTGTTTCGGCTACGTGAATTAGAGCGAACGCTCGACGACCTGGCTGATGTCGACGACTGACACCTCGTCACCACGTCCCTGAGCCTTCACCGCGTCATCGAGCATGATCATGCAGAACGGACAGGCGGTGGACACCACGTCGGCGCCGGTGCCCAGGGCCTCCTGGGTGCGCTCCATGTTGACGCGCTTTCCGATGTTCTCTTCCATCCACATGCGAGCACCACCGGCTCCACAGCAGAATCCCCGCTCACGGTGGCGGTGCATCTCGACTGCCTTGACCCCCGGGACGGCGTCCAACACGCTGCGCGGCTCGTCGAAGACGCGGTTGTGACGACCGAGGTAGCAGGGGTCGTGGTACGTGACGGTTCCCTTGAAGTTCAGCCCCGGCTTCAGCTTGCCCACCTCGATCAAGTGGCTCAGGAGTTCGGCGTGGTGAATGACCTCGAAGGAGCCACCGAGATCTGGATACTCGTTCTTGATGGTGTTGAAGCAGTGCGGGCAGCTGGCGACAATCTTGGTGGCGCCCACCTCGTTCAGCGTGGCGATATTGGCCTTAGCCATCTCCTGGAAGAGGTACTCGTTGCCCATCCGACGTGCCGGGTCACCGGTGCACGATTCGCGCGGGCCGAGTACAGCGAACGTCACTCCGGCGCGGTGCAGCATGCGGGCGGTTGATTCCACCTGCTTACGGCCGCGCTCGTCGAGCGAACCGGCACAACCGACCCAGTAGAGGTACTCAATCCCTTCTGGAATCTTTCCATCGACGACCGGCACCTCGAAGTCGAGGTTGGCCAACCACTCGGTGCGCTTCGACGAACCCAGACCCCAAGGGTCACCCTGGTTTTCCATATTGCGCAAAAGCAATCCGGCTTCGGTCGGGAAGCGGCTCTCCATCAGAACCTCATAGCGACGCATGTCGATAATGGCGTCCACATGCTCAATGTCCACTGGGCACTGTTCGACACAACTGCCACAAGTGGTGCACGACCAGAGAACATCCGGGTCAATGGTGGTCGGCACCAGGGTGGCCAATTCGCCCTCGGACGAACCTGACAGCAGTCGGTCGGCCGACGCGAACATGTTGTCGCGCAGGCCCATGATGAGCAGCTTGGGGCTGAGCGGCTTACCCGTGTTCCAGGCCGGGCATACCGACTGGCACCTTCCGCACTCGGTGCAGGTGGCGAAGTCGAGCATCTGCTTCCAGGTGAAGTCGCCGATGGTGCCCACCCCAAAGACTGTGTCCTCGGTGACGTTCTCCATATCCATGTCGGGGGTCTTGTCCAGACCGCCGAGTGCGCGGGGCCGACGTGACGTTCCGACGTTGATGGGCGCAAGGAAGATATGGAGGTGCTTCGAGTACGACACGAACACCAAGAAGCCGGCAATCACGCCCACATTGGCGATGAGAAACACGAACTCGAGCACACTGTTGGCCTTGGTGCCGAGTGGGTCCAGCCATATGGCGACGTAGTGGCTCGCAAACGCCCAGCGAGAACTCCCAAACGGAAAGAAACCGGTGTTGATCTGCGCTCCGCGGTACACGAGAAGCGTCACAATCACCATCGAGATCATGAACAACACCAGCCAAGCGGGCCCGAGGTGCGACCCGTAGAAGCGGCTGGCCCGGTCTTTGCGAGCCGGGGCGTTCTTGATACGGATGGCGGTGAACACCACCAGCGAAACGAGCACGGCCGTCGCGAAAAAATCTTCGAGGAAGCCCAACCAATTCGCCGTTCCAATCAGCGGAATGTGGAAATCCCGCTGAAAGAGGGCACCGTACGCCTCAATAATCGTTGTGAGAAGAACAGTGAATCCCCACATCGTGAAGAAGTGGGCGATGCCGGGAACGGTCCAACGCAGCAACTTTCGCTGACCGGCAACCTCAACGATTTCAGCCTCGGCTGCTCGACGCAGCCCCGACCACCGACGGGGTGCCGGCTTGCCACTTCGGATGAGTTTGGACAGCCAGTAGAATCGACGTCCCGCTATCGCGAAACACACCAGCGAAATTCCAAGGCCCAGGATGATGCGACTCAAGATGGTCCGTCCTTCCTATTTCTTAAAGTTCTCGAAGTAGCGACTGGGGGTGGGACCACGTTGACCCCGATATTTCGACCCGAGCCCCGCGGCACCGTACGGGCGCTCGGCGGGAGTGGTCATTTGGAAAAAACTAATCTGACCTATTTTCATTCCCGGGTACAGAGTGATTGGCAGGTTCGCAATGTTGGCCAACTCCAAAGTGATGTGGCCATCCCATCCAGCGTCAATAAAACCAGCCGTGGAGTGAATTACCAATCCGAGGCGGCCAAGGGAGGACTTTCCTTCCAAGCGGGCAACGATGTCATCGGGAATAGCGACTCTCTCGTGGGTTGAGCCCAGCATGAACTCACCGGGATGGAGAATCATGGGCCGATCAGTGCCCACATCAATCAGCTCGGTGAGATTCTCCTGAGGTTCGCGAACGTCAATGACGGGGTACGAATGATTTCGAAAGACCCGAAAATATTGGTCAATGTGAAGGTCGACGGACGAGGGCTGAATGCAATCATCACCGAGCGGGTCGATGATGATGCGGCCATCGGCAATCGCTTCTCGAATCGACCGGTCAGAGAGAACCATACCCACGCAACGTTAGTCCTCAACGCAGAAATCATTCATGCTTGACGCGCGGATAGGCCCTCGAGCATGGGGGTGGCCTTCGCATAGACTTCACACCTGCGCGGGCGTAGTTCAGCGGCAGAACATCAGCTTCCCAAGCTGAGAACGCGGGTTCGATTCCCGTCGCCCGCTCCATTCAAGAAGAGTGACCACTCTTATCGAAACCCTTCCCCGTTCTTGACAATCGGAACGCAGATTCGGATTCGGAGAAGTCAAAGAAACGCGAAGAACCCCCGCCCGAAGGCGGGGGTTCTTCGCTACTGCGACTGTGGGTACTACTGGATGAAGGTGATGTACTCGGGGTTGAAGTCACCGAGCGGGTTCGGCGGCTGGGCGCCAGTGATCGTCTTCAGACGCTCACCGAAGCCAGTGCCCCACGGCATCCACAGCACCGGCAGGTCCTGGGCGCTCCACTGAACGAACGACTTAGCGGCGTTCGAGGGGTTCCCAGCAGCGGCTGCGTCACCAGCGCCAAGGCCCAGGTTGGCCATCGAGATGGAGTCGTTCAGCGCCGACGAACCACTCTGGGAGGTAGCGGCGATGAGTCCGTCCATGATGGGGTTGCTGTAACCGAAGTTGTTCGAACCAGCACCGGTACCGAACAGAGTTTCACCCGAGGGGTAGTAGTCCGGGGCGTAGATCCATCCGCCGTACCAGCAAATCTGCCAGTCAGCCGTGCCGTAGAAGCAAGTGTTGCCCACCGTCGTGGCGTCCGGCGACGACACGTTCAGGTGAATACCAACCAACTGGAGGTAAGCCGAGTAGGCGGCCACTTCTGCGTCCGTTGTCGGGCTTCCGTTCGGGTAGATGAAGTCGAACGACGCCGAGGTGCCGTTGTCGATTGGCCAGGTCTGAGTACCGCAACCGTACGGGTGGGCGTTCGAACCAACGGACCAACGACAGGTGACAGTGTCCGATCCACCAGTGGGGTTGTCCAGTAGCACGGTCGTGTTGACACCATTGACTTTCTTGACCGTGGTCGTCGTGGCCCAACCGTTAGCGGTCAGCAACGCCTTCGCCTTGGTCGGGTTGTAGGACAGAGGCTTAGCCACGCCCTTGGAGAATGCGCCTCCGCCTGCTCCCGGAATGGCCGACCAGCCGGGGATTCCGTAGCCGTTCATAATCGTCTTGATGACCGACTTTTGGTCGAGAGCCGTGAACATCGCCTGACGCATGTACTGCTGGTTGATCATGGCTGCCCACGTGCAGTTGTGAGCCTGAGTCTGTCCGTCTTGACCCACGCAAGGGGCGGTCGACGAGGAGACGTTTCCGAAGTTCAACTGCCAGAAGCCAACGCCCCAGGACGTCGATCCAACGGTGTTGTAGTTATTCGCAATCGTGTTATCGAGGTTGGCACCGGCCTTGCCGATTCCGGGAGACGCAGTAACCAGGTCGGGCGTCACGTAACCGGAGGTCAACTGACCAGCCCGGAGCTGTGCGATTTCCGCATTCGTGTCGGTTTCGGGCAGCCACACAACCTTCTTCACGGCCTTGGCCGCGACCGGTCCGCTGTAGTGAGTATTGGCGACGATGAACTGGTTACCGTCGGTAGCACCCGAGGAGTAGCCAACGTCACCAATGCGGTACGGGCCATTCGACCAGTGCCACAGCGAGTCTGTGAGCAACAAACTCTTCAGGTAGCCATAGGTGTACGAGCAGAGGTCTGTGCCGTCGGTCTTGATGCTGCTCCATGACTCGCCGGCGCAGGTGCGAGCCGAACCGGAGTACGGCGTCAGCCACTGGTTCGAGTCCGACACGGTGGCGTAGGCGGTGTCCCACGCGGCCGGCATCGGCTGGATCTGTGACAGCTCGTTGGCGAGCAGCCAGTCGTGGTTCTGGTGCGACAAGAACTTGATAACGACCGTGTCGCCGTTCAAGCCTTGCGGCGCAGTTACGGTGTCAACCTGGTCGGGAAGACCCATGCCGGGGACGAAACCACAAGCGGCGTACGCCGGGTTCGAACGCAAGCCATTGTTTCCCTTGTAGGCAGCCGCCTGGTAGAAGTTTCCCTTCGACATGGCCTTGTCCATGTTCAACCAGAAGACGATGTCCCTCGCCGTAGAAACCTGCGAGTGGTAGTCGGTGGCCGACAGAGTCGTGGTCCCGTCACCGTTGCTCGTGTAGGTCTTCGTGTTGGCGTCGGTCCAGAGCCACGGCTTTTCCGTGATCGTCACCGTCGTGACACCACCCGCCTCCGAATACGTCGGCATGTTCGCGGCACTCAGCAGCGGCTGAACAGCGATGCTCTTACCGAGACCGAAGTAGTACGCGGGGCGGTACATCGTCTGCTGAACAGAAATGTCACCGGCGTAGCAGTACGCGGCGGAATAGAAAGGATTCAACTTGTGGAGCGCGTAGCCCGGGCTCTGCGGAACGACGAGCGTGTTCGACGAGTTAGTCGCCCCAGCCTTCAGTGGGTCAACCGTCGTCGTGGTCGCCGAATGGGCCACGACAGGTCCCATCAAAAGGGCGCCCGAACTGAGCAAACCGGTCACAAGACCCGCGCTCAGAAGACGCCGCATCGGTGAATGACGCATACTTCCTCCCCTTATCGCTCAATCCTTCATATCGAGCGTTAACTAAGCACCCACAGCGGATACTGGGGCAATAGTAGGGCAGAAGGTCACCAGGGTCAAACCCTCGTGGTATTTCTCACAAATGCCGGATTCCGGCATTTGCCAGCAGGACTAGCGCTCCTGAAGCCGCACTTCAAAGGCGTCGCGTAAAGCGTCGCCGATGTAATTGGTCGAGAGCACAAACAAAATAAAGAGGATTGCGCACGGCCAAAGGGTCCACCAGTAGCCCAACTCGAATATCCCAGACGCGTTCTGGATCATGCTTCCCCAGTCGAATTGTGGCGGCCTGAGCCCGAAACCGAGGTATCCGATTCCCGCCAAGACAAGGATTCCGTCCCCCAGGGCGAAGGTAGACATGGTGACCATCGTCGACATGGCGTTTGGCAGGATGTGTCGCCACAAGACACGACCCTGGCTCGCCCCCATCGCCTTGGCCGCCTGGACATAATCGCGCTCGCGCAACGTCTGCGTTTCGGCCCTCATCAAACGAGCCACACCAAACCAGCCGGTGAAGCCGATAACCACGATGAGCGACGAGAAAGTGTGTCCGAAGAGCGTCACCACCAGAATCAAGAGATACAGACCGGGAATTGACAGCAGCATGTCGACAAATCGCATCAGAACGGCGTCGAGAACGCCACCGCGGTATCCCGACACCATCCCGTAGAAAACCCCCAGGGTCATGGTGACAATCGACGAAAGGAATCCGATTGCCAACGAGAATCGACCGGCATAGAAGAGAAGTGCGAGGGTGTCATAGCCCTTCGTGCATCCCAGGAGATGGTGCGCTGAAGGTGGGGCGCTTCCCGTATACCCCGGGGCCGACGTGAACACGAAGCAGCTGTTGGTGGAGATTTGGATTGGCGCGAATCGCCAATACGTACTTGGCTCCATCAACGGAATGAAAATGACCCCCCCAATAATGAGGGCTAGGTAGATGAGTGACGCCACTGCGAGTTTGTTCTGACGAAACACTCGCCACATCTGGAAAACCATCGATCCCGAGCCTCGCACCTCGCCGGCGTCTTTCGACGTGAGAGTTGCACCGTCGACTAAATCGCTGCGAACTTCAGTGTTCATCGACTCGCCCATCTCTACCCCCTCCTCTGAAGTCGAACGCGTGGGTCAACCACCGCAGTCAGAAGGTCGGCAATCAAATTGCCGGCCACGGTAAGTGCCGCACCAATCAAAGTGATCGCCATCACCACCGTGAAGTCGAATGTGGCAACCGACTTAACCGCAAGGACCCCCATGCCCGGGTAGTTGAAAACATTCTCAATAATCAGGGCACCACCGATAATGCCGGGAATAGACAGCCCCAAAATCTGAAGCATCGGAATCAGCGATGGCCGAAGAACGTGTCGGAAAAGAACCCGGGTCGGACTTGCGCCTTTGGCCCGCGCCGTTCGCACGTGATCTTGGACCAGCGTGTCAAGAGCTGAACCACGCATGAACCTGGTTAAACCACCCACAGACAGGGCGATGATCCCCATGAAGGGAAGAACAAACTGATTGAAATGAGTGAGCATGAACCACAGGAAATTTTGCGGGGGAATCTCCACGGCGTTCCCCTGGATTGTGACCGCACCAAAATGAAGTTTCACGCCTAAGTAGAACTGAAGCAAGAGGCAGACCAGCACTGCAGGAGTCGAGTAAAGGACATACACGAGAATCGACATCGAGTGGTCATATATCTTGTTCCGGCGGAGAGCCTGAGTCAGACCGATGGGGATTGCGATTAACGCCGAAAAAATAGTCGGTATGAACGTCAACCAAATTGAACGCCAGACGTTTCCCGCCAGCAGCACACTTACTGGAACATCAACGCCGCTCTGAGCACTCTTGATGTAAGAGATGCCAAAATCTCCCTTCACCACGCCCAGTAACCAGTTCCAGTACTGAACAAGTGCCGGCTTATCAAGACCTGTGTCGTGGAGGAACTGTGCAATTGTGTGAGGATTAGCCCTACGGCCGAGTGTTTGAATCGCAATTGTGGCGGGCGATGTGTACAGATACGGAAGTAGGAATGTAACAATGCTCACGCCGAGTAACGTCAAAATTCCCTGAAATATTCGGGTAATCACGTAACGCATCAGGCTTCTCCTCGGTTATCCGCGCGCACCAATGGAAACGGCGGTTCGTAATGGAAAGTGACACGCAACGGTGTGCCCGACACCAAGTTGTTGATACGCGGGCGCCTCGTTTGCACAGATATCAGCAGCTGAGGGGCATCGGGTACGGAATCGACATCCAGATGGCGGGTCAATCGCACTGGGTATTTCCCCCGTCATGGTTGATCCACGATCAGCACGAGAGGCGCTCGGATCCGCAATGGGCACAGCTCGCAACAACGCCGCCGTGTAGTGATGAGCGGGATTCCCGAAAACTTCATCGGCCGGGCCAACCTCAACGAGCTTGCCGAGGTACATGACTCCAATGCGATCCGCAATGTGGCGCACCACGCCGAGGTCGTGGCTAATGAACACGTACGACAAACCACGACTGTCGCGCAGGTCGGCCATCAGATTCAGAATCTGTGCCTGGATAGACACGTCGAGTGCCGACACCGGCTCGTCGGCGATGATGAGCTTCGGCTTCAGAGCGAGGGCGCGGGCGAGGCCAACTCGTTGGCGCTGGCCACCTGAGAATTCGTGCGGGTAGCGATCGGCGGCGTCTGCTGGAAGACCAACTTCGTCGAACAACTCCAGCACTCGCTTCTCGCGTTCGGCGCTCGTGAGACCGCCTTGAATATCCAAGGGCTCGGCAACGATGTCACGAACGCGCTTGCGCGGGTTGAGTGACGCGTAGGGGTCCTGGAAGATCATCTGACGTATACGGGCAATGTCAAGCTTGGTCTTCGAACCCTGGGCCTCGCCGACACCACTGTACGAAATCGTGCCCGAAGTCGGATCCTCGAGGTTCATGAGCAACTTGCCGATCGTGGTCTTGCCACAACCCGACTCTCCAACCAGACCGAACGTTTCTCCTTCGCGAATTTCGAAAGACACGTCAGCGACCGCACTCACAGCCTTGCGCTCACGACGTATCAGGCCCTTGCCGCGAAGCGGGAAGTCTTTGACGAGATGGTCGACCGACACCAGGACCGGATTCCCCGACGGATCGCTTCGCGTAAACGAAGTCTGCGCTTCGGCGTACGTGGTGCCACTCGAAATCGGATTGAAGCAGGCGAAGAAATGGGTCCCTGACATTGGGGACAACGCGGGGTCTTCCTCGCGGCACTTGTCCGTCGCGAAAGAGCAGCGAACTGCGAACCGACATCCCTGAATGGGGCGGCTCAGGTCCGGTGGGAGGCCCGGGATGGAACGCAGCCGCGCAGCCTTCACACCCTCCACGCTCGGGACGGCAGAAAGAAGCGCCGAGGTGTAGGGGTGGCGCATCTCATCGAAAATTTCAGACGTGGTGCCAACCTCAACTTGGCGTCCTGCGTACATCACCATGACCCGGTCGGCTCGTGAAGCAATGACGCCCATGTCGTGGGTGATCAACATGATCGCCAACTGATACTTATCCCGCAGGCCATCGAGCACGTCGAGGATTTGGGCCTGAATCGTGACGTCCAGCGCGGTGGTCGGCTCGTCGGCAATCAGCAATTGGGGTTCGCAGACGAGTGCCATAGCGATCATGGCACGCTGGCGCAGACCTCCCGACAACTCGAATGGGTATTGCCGAGCGCGTTCCTCCGGACTGGGCATTTCCACCATGCGCAGAACTTCAATTGCCCGCTGCATGGCAAGTTCCTTTGACACTTTGTGGTGAATCCGATAGCCCTCGGCAATTTGATCACCCACCCGCATGACGGGATTCAGCGAGGTCATCGGGTCCTGAGGAATCAGAGCAATTGACTTACCACGGAATTTCCGCATCTCCTTGTCGGGGAGGCCCACCAGGTTCTGCCCGTTGAGCAGCACCTCGCCGCCCGAAATCCGACCATTTGTGGCAAGTAGCTGCATAATCGACATTCCGATAGTGCTTTTGCCACATCCGGATTCGCCGACAACACCCAAGCATTCTCCGGGCGAAATCGAGAAAGAGACGTCGTGAACCGCCACCACCTCGGAATTGCGGAGGGCGTAGGTAATTTCAAGATTGCGGACGTCGAGAAGACTCACCTCGGAAACGCTAGCAGCGCACCCAGGGGACACGCCTCCTCCGAAACGTGTCTGCCCCACTTACGATGACGGAGTGGGAACAAACAGCACCTTATTAATCACGAGGATCGTTCCCTTGTTCATATTGGGCCTGGCGTGGCTAAATCAAATGCTTCGCTGGTCTGCGGTCGCCGAAGGAGAAGTTACCCCCGGCAAAGTATTGAAAGTCGCGAGAGCGTGGGTCTTCCCTCCCGCCCCCAGCGCCTGGGCCGTGGCGCACCATAAATCCCTGGTCAACGGGGTTTTTGGCTGGTTCTTTCGGGGGTTAACACACCTTCTCAGTGGCCATCTTCGAACTGCGAGACGGTGGGATCAGCCTCCCCGCCTGACTCCACCACCTTCCCTCACCGTCATTGCGTGCACCGTGGCGTTTTTGGCCGCGGTTACCCGTTCGATTCCCATATTGGTGCTGGTCGGCGCGGCGTACGGCTTCATATTCCCGTGGGGGATGCCTGGGCGGGGGCAGGTCCGTTCGGGAAAGGGCTACCGCGCCGCCGTCATTGCAACCGCACTAGCTTTTCTCGTTGTCACCACACTGGCGAAGTTGGGCGTGCCAATCCTCGCCAGCACCGCCGCGTGCATTCTCGCCGCTCCCCTCTTCGTGGCGGCGGGTTGCTTCGGCCAACGGCCCGGGATGGCAATTCCAGAAGAAGTAGTGCCTACCCGTGCGCCCAATGGGGCTTGGGTGGTTGATGCCACACGGGTAACGACCCTGGCAACATCCGAACACGCTTTGAAGATTTTCGTGGACCTTCCCTGCGCCGGCAAGCGATTCGTTGTGACACCTGGAATTGGGTACGACCCAAAAGACTCCTTTCGGATTGCCGCCCAAGCCTGGTCAACCGACTCAGCGGTGTTGGCGGTGGGCCGACTTCGAGCTGAGCCGCTTCTTGATGGCTCCCGGGGAACTGCGGAGCGGGTCGACACGATGGCGCAGGCCATCAAGTGGGTGAACAGCCGGCTGACCGAGGATGACGCCGTCCTCTATCTGGCCGATCACCCCACATTCCTGCCCTGAAACCAGTCATGGGGGAGAGTTTTCTAAGACTTTCCACAAACAAGTGGGTTTCAAATATGAGTGGCGACTAGTTGCCCCTTCCCCAACACGCCTACACTGAACGACAACGAAAGGGCCATCATGAAAACGCTCCGACGCATCGCCGCAAGCTTGACCATCGTGTCGGGCGGTTTGGTCGTCAGCACCTCGTTGGTTCAGGCGCCCGCCGGCGCCTTGACATCAACGTGTAAGACCATCAGCAAGGCATTGGTCGTTCAGTCTGGATACACGAGCGCCACCGCGCCGAAGATCACTCCCTACAACTACACGAATAAGGCGGCCAACGCCGCTCACGCCGTTGGTACGACCCTTGACTTCGGCCCCACGTCAGTGGTGGTGAGTTGCCTCGCACCCTCTGACTTGGCGAAGACGGCCACGTTGCTGCACAAGCCCACGTTCACCCCGGAGACTTACCTCGCCTACATGAAGTCCACAATCCCGGGACTGCAGCAGACGAGTATCATGGGCATCCCCGCGCTGACACGAACAGTCCCCGGTTCGGTCGCGGGCCTCGGTTCGATGGCCAAAGCACCTTCGCTTCGCGTTGACGCCTTCATGGTTCGAGCCGATTACGTCATCATCATCGAGTCGATTCCCACCCTGGTATCTCCCGGCATTTCGCTGAAGTACCTGGTCCTCGGCGTCGTTCGTTCGCTGTAGCGAGGCCGCCTGACGGGCGTGCCACGAATGTGTCCACGACGGGCTATTACCCCGACGTGCCAAAAACTACATTTGCGCGATGAGCCAATTTGATCAGGACGAGCTGAATCGGGTTGCGACAGAGACCTATCTCTTTTTCACGCCCCTCGTGATTATGGAGTTCACTCGGCGCACCCAGACCAACGTGACCTTGTCGACGCATCCCGCACTCAAGCCGATGAACCACCTCTCCCACACGCGGGCATTTCCACCGGGGGATTTTCGAGCCGTAGTTCGTTCCAACTGGGACACCCTCTACACCAGTTCCTGGCTCGACCTCGGTGACGAGCCGCAGGTGATCACCATTCCCCAGGTGCCCGAAAACCGATTCTTCATGCTCCCCCTCTACGACATGTGGACGGAGGTCTTTGCCTCACCGGGCACACGCACCAACGGCTCTAGGGCCGCGAGCTTTGCAATCTGTGGACCAGGATGGAACGGCGAGCTCCCTAATGGGGTGGGTCGTATCAATGCCCCCACCAAGTACGTCTGGGTGATTGGTCGGACCGAAACACACCTCGCACCCGACTATCCGCAGATTCATGCGTTCCAGGACGGGATGTCCCTGACCCCCCTCTCGGCGTTCCCCGGCCCGGCCCCTGAGCGTGAGTACCGCATCAATCCCGAGTGGGACTCGCGCACTCCCCCATTCCACCAATATCGCAACATCACTTCGGACGATTTCTTCCGATTGGCTGGCGAATTGGCGACCCAGCACCCCGCGCACATCACCGACTGGGGAATTCTGGAGCGCCTCAGGTCGCTCGGGTTCGTATACGGCGAAACCTACGTGCCTGAAGATCAAAGCGCCGAGGTTCGGTCGGCCCTCGCCCAGGCGCCCGACGCCGCCCGACGTCAGATTGCCAGTCGCTCCACAAACGGCTCGACCATGGTGAATGGGTGGCGCCTCGTCACGGACAACATGGGTAACTGGGGCAACAACTATGTTCGTCGTGCCATGGTGGCCATCCGTGGTCTGGGGGCTAACCCCGTCGAAGAAACCCTGTACCCTAATCTCCTCTTCGACGCCTCGGGCGCGCCGCTCGATGGTGAGCGCCACTACCGGCTCCACTTCAAGACGCCGCCACCCGTGCGGGCGTTTTGGTCACTTACGGCGTATAACTCGGAGAACTTCACTGAACCAAACGAGCTCAACCGTTACGCGATTGGTGACCGCGACGCGTTGGCCTACAACTCCGACGGGTCATTTGATATCTATCTCGGCCACACTCGACCCGCGCAAGCCCCGGAAAGCAATTGGCTTCCTACGCCGGCGGGTCGATTCGACGTGAGCCTTCGGATGTACTGGCCCGTCGATGGCGCGTTCACTGGTGAATTCACTCCACCACCGGCCGAATTGATTCAGTGAATATCGTCGCAATCGACGAGTCAACGGTCGATGCCGTCGTCGCGCGTGTACAGCGACTCTTTTCGGAAGCGTCGACACACGGGTTCGTCAATGCCGATTTCGACGCTGACGAGTTAGCCGGCGCCCTTCTGTCAACCCCCGAACCGGTGTGGGTCGCCCTCGACGATGGCGTCGTCGGCCACATCCATGGGGCCATCTTGGAGAGTGACGTCTTCGGGCACGGTGCATGGATTGCACCTGACGGTGTCTCGTTCGATAACCCGCACGTACTCGCCGCCCTGTACGCCCACGCCGGTGCCCAGTGGGCCGAACGGGGCGTGGTGGAGCACTTCGTGTGGATCCACGACGAACTGACCCGTCGCAATGACTGGCTGGAACTCGGTTTCCATTTCATGCACCGCCGGGGAATGATGCATCTCTCCCCGCGCTCCGTTCGCCCCCTGCCGGACGGCTACCACCTCCGTCGTGGCGATGTGAGCGACCTCGCGACAGCCATCGGGCTCGCTGAGAAACTGCAGGACGCCCAGTCCTTGGGGCCGAGTTTCAGCTTCGACCTCCCGCGAGACACTCACGACGACCTCGGCGAACTCCTCGAAGAACCCGACAGCCGACTATGGATTGTCGAGACGCATGATTCGGCGGTCGCATCGTGCATCACCTTCCCGTTACCCCCGCGGCGCGACACACCCGAGGGCGCCATCCATCTCAGCGCCGTCATCGTCGACGAAACCCACCGCAACCGGGGGATCGGAACGTCCATGGTTGACGCCGCCCTGCACGAGGGGTTGCAACGAGGTTTCACGATCGCCGAAACAAATTGGCGGGTGCCCCACCGATCGGCCGCCGAGTTCTGGCCCCGATACGGCTTCACCCCTACGGCGCTTCGGCTACACCGGACGGTCGGTCGGTTCTAGGGCGCGCCGTCCAGAAGGTCGGTGAACCCACCCGGTGCGAAGGGGCCCACCAGAAGTTGCTCGAGAACCCCTAGTCCCGAACCCGTCGAACCTTCCACTCGGACGACGTGCTGGATGTGCAACGAGAAATAGTCCGCGGGTGACACCTCGTCGATAACGAGAGTCTCGCCGTCGACCACGGGCCCCCCGTGCCAACGACCGTGGGCGTAGGTGGGGTGGCCGTATCCGACACCACGCATGTGGAACCGAAGCAACGGCGTGAGTTGGTATCTCTCTGTACCCACCTTCACGGTGGCGAGGCGAGCTCGCCGGGTCCCGGGCTCCCACTCGATGGTGAGGTCACCGCCCACGTGACGTGCCGACGAACCGTCGATCGGAAGTACGCCACCAGATTCGCTGAGAACACCGCCGTCGCCGTCACGAAACGTCATGTAGTGGCGTCCCTCGCCGCCGACGCTGAAAGGCGCCCAGAAGAAAGCAATCTGGGGAACCCGGTTCGTCGGAGCACCAGGAAGAGGTTCACCCACCGGTCGAACCCCCCACGAACGGTCCTTGGTTCCCATCAACCCCGTCGCGCTCATCCGTCCCGCTGGAGTCTCGATCCACCCACTCCACGTTCCTAACTGGGTGGCGCGTGTCACGTCCATGAACAAGCGGTTGGCGTCGTGCATCGTTTGGCGTGGTTCTTCGATGGTGGCGGTCGACCGGGTGTACACAAGCTCGGCGCGTAGCCCCTGTTCGGGTGCGTCCACCACGAGACGGTTCACCGACAACGGCTCAACAATCTCCACGCGGATGGGGCCCACTTCGGTCGGGCGTCCCGTCAAGGCGTCCGAAGCGAAGACCGAATATTGCTTGCCCCCCACCACGACACTGAAGGCGCCGTCGATGACGCCGCGGTTCGGGTACAGACCGAGAGCGACGGCGAAATAGAAATCCTCCGCAAAGCCGTTGAAGAAGTAACGGTCGTACGCGTTGGGGTGCCCGTCCATGACGTGGGCCAGGGGCAGAGCACTTTGGTGGAGTGGGTAGTCGTCCTCAGGAAGCAGCATCGCGATCCAACTCCTCGAGGGCTTTCCAGCGACGTGCGGCCGTGACGGCCCGGCGAATCATTGACAGAAACATCCGGTCGCCGCGCTCGGTGCGCTCGACGATGACCGATGCGGCGACCAGCATCACCACGGGTTGGAGGGTGTACCGAGCGAATTCGGCACGGGCCACGTCACGGTCGAGACGACCACCGAGGCCCTCTAAAAAGTCCAGGTAGAAAGCCAACAGACTCTCATCGAGCTCTTCGCAGTCATCGGCGCTCAGCGAGGTCACCACGAAGTACGCGACGTCGAGTAACGGGCTGCCGACGGCCACCGTTTGCCAGTCGACCACCACCATGGGAACTTCGCCACCCTTGGCGTCGAAGAGAAGGTTGTCGGTTCGAAAATCGCCGTGTTGCACCGCGGGGTGGGGGGTCGTGTAACCCGAAAAGCGTTCGAGCTTGCCCCGCAGTTCGGTGACTACCGCCCGAGTTTCATCGTCAATATCCACGGCGTAGCGATCGAGGAACTGGTCGAAGAGTGCCGGCAGGATGGTGCGCACCACCGGAGCGACGTCGCGCGAGTATCCGGTGAGCCATTCAGCCGCGTGCAACTCGCTGTCGTGCAGCGTCGCGGCGTGGAGGTGGGCCAGCTGCCGCAACCCCTCGCGCGCCTGATCGAGGGTGAGTCCCGCGAACTGATCAACGGAGCCGGCGGGGCTCACATCCTCGAGAAGAAGCAAGAAATTGTCGTCTTCATCGCGCATGCTCACGTAGCAAAACGGCGTCCGGGTGGCGATCCGCGGAGCGAGGTGACGGTAGAAGGACGTCTCGCGTAGGTAGAGCCGCTGCGCGGCGGCCGTCGCCCGACTCGTCGCGTCGGTGGACGGTACCTTCACGACGAACGATGACGTGGCGTCACCGGAGCGAACTTCGTACCGGTAACAGTGCGCCACCTGACCCGAACCCACGTCGCTGCGACTCACCACGGCGTCGGAGGGTGTCCCCACGACGTCGGCGAACCAGGCCGCGTCTAGCTCATCGCTGAAGGGAACCCGCATACCGTTCGCAGTCTGCCCCGTTCAGGGCAACACGACCTCGAATCCAAATGAAAATTCCGTCAAGCCCTCGATGAAACGGGCGAAATCGCCATGGTCGCCGTCAATGCGCAACGAACCGGACGCTTCGAGATCGGCCAGAGACGCGTTGGCCGCCACGAGACCGGACAAGGCCTCAAAGTTGCCGTGCACCACGTGAGTCGGATCCGCATAGTGCCCGGGTGCCGCGTGCAGGACCGCATTGCGCACGCCGAACGACCACTCATCGCGGTCACTCAATGCCACGTTGACACGTAACTTCACATCGGCCTGGTTGTCGCCATCAATTCGAATAGCCAGGAGATCGAAGGTCTGCTCCATCGTCATCGCGACCACGATGTGCGGGCCCATTCCGGCGGCTTTGATGCCGCGCAAGATGGTGCCGTTCGCGCGCAGTTCCTGGGCACCAGTCAAGTAAAAGTCGCGCCACGGTCCCGACTCGCTCTGGTAACCGAGCTGTTCGAGAATGTCGGCCTGCAGGAAACGGGCTTGTTCGTTGTCGGGGTCGGCAAAGACGACGTGGTTCATCACCTCGGCCGCCCAGCGATAGTCACCGGCCTGAGCCGATGCTTCCGCTTTGCGCATGACTTCCTCGGCCCCACCCATGAACTCCACGTACTTGTGCGCCGCCTCCACGGGGGGCAGGGAGTTGAGCGACGCCGGGTTGGCGTCGAACCAGCCGAGGTAGCGCTGGTAGACGGCCTTGGTGTTGTGGCGAACCGTGCCGTAGTAGTCACGGAGATAGAAACGCTGCGCCAGGGCGGGGGGCAGAGTCACCCGTTCGGCGATCTCGCGACTGGTGTATCCCAGATTGGCCCACCGCATCGTCTGGTCGTGCACGTACCGGTAGAGATCGTGCTGATCCTCTAGATACTGCGTGATGGCCTCTTTGCCCCAGCGAGGCCAGTGGTGCGACGCGAATGTGACATCGGCCTGGTCGGCGTAGCGAAGCAGGGCGGCGTGCGTGTACTTCGACCACGCCAGGGCGTCGCGAACCTGTGCGCCACGCAACGTGTAGAGGTTGTGGAAGTTGGCCGTACACGTCTCGGCGAGACACAGAGCCCGGAACTCGGGAAAATGCATGTTCATTTCGGCCGGTGCCTCGGCCCCGGGGGTGAGCTGGAACTCCACGGTGACCCCGTCGATCACCACCGTTTGATAGTCGCCACCCACTTCGTGCGTGGGTGCAACGAGACTCACGCGGGGCAGCGAGGGAATCGTCTTGCCGAGGCCCGTGTCGACGTGGCCCTTCTCGTCCTTCGGGAGAAGGGCGCCGTACATGTAGGTGGCGCGGCGCAGCATCGCAGTGCCGGCGGTGATGTTTTCGCTGACGGCCTCGCTCAAGAAGCCTTCGGGGGCGTACACCGGTACTTCTCCGGACTCGACGGCTTCCCGGGTGGTCACGCCGAGAATGCCTCCAAAGTGGTCGGTGTGGCTGTGTGAGTAAATGACCGCCGTGACCGGTCGGGTCTCGACGTACTTGTTGACCATCGCGAGCGCCTCTTCGGCCATCTCGGTACCCGTCAACGGGTCGATCACAATCCACCCGCGCTGACCCCGGATGAACGTGATGTTAGAGATGTCGAGTCCGCGAACCTGATAGATCCCCGGAGTCACCTCGAACAGGCCGGCGATGTTGTTCAGTTGGGCCTGGCGCCACAAGCTCGGGTGGACCGAGTCGGGGGCCGGCGAGCCCTCAACCTGAAACGCGTAGTCGTCGAGGTTCCACACCGGGGTTCCCATTCGACCAATTAGCGAGCGCACGTCTGGTTCGGCAATCAGCCCACGACGGGCCAGTTCGAAGTCGGTGGTGTCGTCAAAGGGCAACGAACTCGTCACGGGGGCCAGGACGGCCTGAGTAGCCGGCGACGCCGGTTTGCGCTCAGCGGTGTAGGTCATGGGGCGACAATACAAAACGGAATTCCCCCAGTACTGTGGTCAATCGGTAATCAAGCCCGAAAGGTCAACTATGAAGCGCATCGCATCCGTGTTCGCGTCCGGCGTTCTCGCCGTCACCCCCCTCGTTGTCGCCACCGGCCACGCCACTGCGGCCGTGGCCGCAACCACCAATAACTGCACCAAAATCACCCAGGCGGTGGTGGTGGCTGACGGGTTCAAGAACGCGACGCCCGCGATGATCACGAACTACAACTACGCCAAGCCCTCGGCCAACCCGGCCAACGCTCTGGGCATGACGATTGACTTCGGTGCCAAGGCCTTGGTTGTGTCGTGCGTGTCGCCGGCCGACATCGCCAAGCTGTCCACCAAGCCCAACACCGAGCGCGTGGCGGCGATGACCGCCACGCAATACATGGCTTACATGGTGAAGCAGTCCGACGGCGCCATGAAGAAGACCATGGTGGGCGGCGTGGCCGACTACCTCGACTTCGGTAACGGCAAGGAAGACGGCCTGGGCTCAACCACCAGCGCCGCGAGCGTGCGCCTCGACGCCTGGGTGGCCGGCAAGTACATCGTCTTGACCCAGACTGAGCCGGCCGGACCGCCGAGCGCGGCCCTGCTGAAGTTCATCGCTTCGACAAAGTCCTTGCTCTAGTTCCAGCCGGTGCCCCCGGGTGGGGGCGCATGGCCCGAACCACGATCACGACGACCACGGCGAGGGCCAGCGCGAACATCGCCAGTAGTGGTCCCGTGCCGCGCACGTAGTAGGCCATGACGCGCATCGCAAAGATGAGTACACCAATCACACCCAACGCCGTGTACGCATCCACTCGTTGACCGAGTCCCATCGCGGTGACCGCCACGGCGCTGGCCACGCCGAGCGTGAGCCCGAGCGGACGCTGCATTGACGTGATGGCGAGTGAGCCCATGTAGGCACTTCCCGTTCCCACGATGAAGGCCGTCACCGGCGGCGACAGAACGGTCCGTGCTCCGACGCACAGTGCGGCTCCCACACCCCACATGACCAGTCCGCCCGTAAGGGGCGAGACATTCCAGTCCGCCTGCACCAGAACGCCAAACGTGAGAAGGGTCAACCCAGCTCCGGTCGTCAAGAACTGAAGTGGTCGCGGGCGGTTCATCCACAGCACACCGCTGACGACAGCCACCAATGTTCCCGTCGCGATCAGCACGACGCCCGGTCGGTGAGAACTCCACGTGTCGGTGAGAACCGATGTCGTCATGGCGACGCCCCCGGTACCCACGAACCACATGAAGCGACCCAAGCGACCCATGCCCGGATCTTCGGTGGTGGTGAGCCGCGCGCCCACGATCAAGCCCACCAAAGCGAGAACCGCTCCCACGGCGGCCTGACCCGACACACCGAAACTGCGCCACAGTCGAGTCGTCAGGAATGCTCCACTTCCGAGAGCCACCACGATGCCGATGTAACTCCCGAGCTCGGCGGCCGGCGACAAGACAGCGGGCGCCTGCGCCAAACGCTCCCGAGTGGAGAACCGCAACCGTTCGGCCAACGCCGTATCGATGATTCCCTCGCTCACCCACTCATCAATCGCCGTGGACACTTCGTCGGGTCCGGACGTCACTCGTGAAAACCAACTGGCCATGACCCCGTTCTACGACTCCACCAGGGTGCCGTCCAGACGACCGAAGTCCCTAACTTCCCGGCCGGTCCAGGGGACGGAAATTCACCCCGTTGGCCCGCAAACGCGCCAGGTGTGTTTCGAGGCGGGGTCGGAACTCCTCCACGGGGCCGGCAGTTCCCCACACCACCTCCGCAAAGGCGGCCAGGCGGGGAAAGGCCATGTACTCGAGGTGCTCGGGGGTCGCGATGTACTCGGTCCAGTGTTGCGCCTGGGCCCCCAGTATTCGCGACGCGGCCTCGACGTCGAGGCCGTCGGGCACCACCGTGAATCCGTAGACCTTCTCCCAGGTCGACATCGCGAGCGGAAAGGCCATCGCTAATGGTTCTGACGGATCGTCACTTTGTCGCCAGTCGAAATAGGTGAAGGGCATGGGTGCCATCACCACACGGTGCCCTCGGGTGGCCGCGTCGCGGCCCTTGTCCACCGAACGCCACGCCGCCACGATCACCGACGTCGGTGGGTCGGCGTCGAGAACCTCATCCCAGGCCACCACGTCGCGCCCGGCCGCGGTCAACTCCTCGGTCAACCGACGGGTGAAGAGGCCCTGTAACTCACGGGCTGCGGTGAAGCCGTACTCAATCATCACTGCGCGAGCCACATCACTTGATTCCCACTGATCGGTGGGGCACTCGTCTCCACCAATGTGCACCGGAGAACCGGGGAACATGTCTGCCACCGCACGCACCACCGACGCCGCGAACGCCAACGCCTCGGTACTCGGTGCCAGAACCTCACGGGAGATGCCCCAGTGGGTCCAGACCTCGACCGGCCCACCACCGTTTCCCAACTCGGGGTACGAGGCGAGGACCGCCTGGGCGTGACCCGGGAGATCGATCTCTGGGATCAATCGCACGCCACGCCGTGTGGCGTGGTCGACCAGTCGCGCGATGTCGTCGGCGCGGTAAAAACCGCCGTGCGGGGTACCGTCATCAACACCGTCACGCTCGAGGCCGCGTGGCGACGCCCGTCGCCACGCGCCCACCTCGGTCAGACGGGGCCATTGCGGAAGCTCCACCCGCCAGCCCTGGTCATCATTCAAATGGAGGTGGAGTGAATTCAATTTGTGCGCGGCGATGAGATCGATGAAGTTCTCCACGACGTCGACCGGGAAGAAGTGACGTGCCACATCCAGGTGGGCGCCACGCCAACCAAATTCGGGCCAGTCGGTGATCTGAACTTTCGAAATTTCAATTCGCCCGCCTTTCACGTCACCGCCCCGCCACCACTCATGGGGGCCCAGCTGTCGCAGCGTGGCGAGGGCGTGCAACGCTCCGGACGCATCAGAAGCCACAATCTCCGACACGTCGTCAGTCACCAGTCGGTATCCGCCCGATGGCAGTGACGAGTCACGCCGAATCGTGAGTCGTGGAGCAGCGACGGTCGAAGTGATCACAAGCGCGCAGCCCTCGATGGAAGACTCGACACACCACGTTTCGATGGCATCACGCCACTCGTCGGGTGCCGCCACCCCCACCGAACCCGTCCAGACAACAACCCCCGGTCGCACGTCGCACTCGCGAGGTTGGGGAATCAGCGCCAACATGGCCGCCACCCACCGAAACGACACCAGCCGGACATGGGCACACAGTAACGAGGCCGACCCAGCCAACGGGGCTGGTATTCCTAGACTTGCGTTTGATCATGCACTTCGTTCGCCCACTCGTCATCGCCGTCACGCTGTGGCACGGAGGTGCCCTCGCACCGGCCGCGGTCACGGGTCCGACGTGGAAGGACCCGACGGTGATTGCACCCGCAACGGGCTACGTCGGCGTGCAGAACGGCCTCTTTTACGCCATGGACTGCGCATCTGCCTCGTACTGCCTCGGCGCAACGACCGACATCGACGCCAACGGATACACGGCGGCCGTGGCCTACGAATACAAGAACGGCACCTGGCAGAACCCCGTCTATATGCCGAACCCGACCGACTTCAATTTCCCCTCGGGCACGCCGAATTCGACGGATTGCTTCGTCACTTCCGGCAAGAACGTCTGCCAGATTGTCGGTGGTTACGGCTTCACCAATAACCAAACCAAGCCCTGGCTGGTGACCTCGACGAACGGCACGATGAAGTCGGTGGCCGTCACGCTGCCCAGTGATGCCACGACGGGCCTGCAGAACTCGGCACTTCGTTCGGTGAGTTGCGCGACCGATGTGGGTCCCACGTGTGTGGCGGTCGGCACCTACCTCGACAACGCCGGCGACGGGTCGAATCCGACCACTATTCCGCGCACCTTCCCGATCGCCGTCACCACCACCATTCCCGCCAGTGGAACCCAAACGGCGACCAGCCAAAAGCTGCCCCTGCCGACCGATCGCAATGTGAACCCGCTGGTCTCGCTCACCCAGATCAGTTGTGCGGCGGTCGGCGAATGCGTGGCGGTGGGTACCTACTACACCCGCGACGGCCAAACCAAGGGACTCCTGGAGACTCAGCACTTGGGAACGTGGAAGGCCACCGCCGTCACTCCCCCGACGAACGCCGGCCAGTTTGCGGCCACGTCGGCCTCGGAAGTGACCTGCGCGAGTGCCGGCAACTGCACGGTGGTCGGCACGTACGGCACGAAGAGCCGCGCCATCGGCGCCTTCGCCGACAGTCTGGTTGCGGGAGTGTGGCAACAGGCCGTCAACCTGACGATGCCCACGGGCACCTCGAGCAACCCCCGGGTGATGTTCTTCGGATTCGCCGGGGTAAGTTGCCCCACCACGAATTTCTGCGCGACCGGTGGTCAGTACCGGGATTCGGCCGGCAACGTGCAGGGCTTCTTGATCAACGAGGTCGGTGGCATTTGGCAGCCGGCGACACAACTCTCCCTCCCGGCCGACGCCCAATGGGCGGGCCACAATGGGGGCGTCGTGGCCGTCACCTGTGTCGCGGCCCGGACCTGCACCGCCGCCGGTGCCTACGTTGACGCTGCGGGCAACTACGCCACCGGAACCATCAGTGAGAGCCCGACCAACGGGTGGAGCACCATGAGCCCCCTGGCCTTCCCCATCACCCCGGGACCGTGGACCAACGTCAACACCGGTGGTGGCATCTACGTTCTCACGTGCACGTCCGAATCGGCCTGCATCGCGGCGGGCAGCGTGTGGGACGGGGCCAACTACCAGGGCTTCGCGCTGAACACCTGAGCCCCGTGCTCGTGACCATCGCCCAGGGTGGAGCTCGCCCCTGCGCGTAACCTGCCGATATGGAAACCGGCGAAATCGCACCCGACTTCACGCTCCCCGACCAAGCGGGCGTGCCACGAACTCTGAGTGAACTGCTGAACAACGGACCGGTCGTTCTTTTCTTCTACCCAGCCGCCGGCACGGCGGGTTGCACGAAGGAGTCGTGCCATTTTCGAGATCTGGCTGGAGAGTTCCGGGCCGTCGGCGCCCAGCGCGTGGGAATCTCGATGGACTCAGTCGACCGCCAAAAGGGCTTCGCCGACGCCCACAACTTCGACTACCCCCTGCTCAGCGACTCCGACGGCGACGTTGCGCGTCTCTTCGGAGTGAAGCGTGCGTTTGACTTCCTCAAAGTCCGCAGAACCACCTTCGTCATCGATCGCGACCGCACGATTCTCGCCCGCTTCACCAGTGAAACGAAGATGGACGCCCACGCCGACGAGGCGCTGGCTGTTCTACGTGCCCGTCGTTAACCGACGATGAGCCGGGCGGCCGGCGCTTCGAGGAATCGAGCGACGTGCGCCAACACGCGAGAGGCGAGTGCGCCATCGACGTGTCGGTGATCGAAAGACATCGCCAACTCGACCACCTGACGAGCCACCACCTGACCGTCGACGACCCACGGCATCGGGGCGATGCGACCCACGGCGAGGATGGCCGATGTGCCCGGCGGCAGAATCGGAACCGCGCCGTCCACGCCGAAGGGCCCCACGTTGGTGATGGTCAATGTGGTGCGGGCCATGTCCGCGGGAGTGGTCGTGCCGGCACGGGCCGTGTCGACCAGCGCAGTGAGTGCGTGAGACAACGAAACCAAATCCAGCGTGTCGGCCGCCTTGATATTGGGGACAATCAAGCCCCGTGGCGTGTCCGCGGCGATTCCCAGATTCACACTGCGCCGCACAATCACTTCACCGGCTTCTGCGTCGAAGGTTGAGTTAATGGCCGGGTAGTGGCGCGCCGCGTCAATGAGTGCCAGCGCGACAATCACCAGCGGTGACAGGCGAACACCGGCTAACGCCGGGCGTTCCTTCAACTGGGCGAGGAGATCCATCGTGCCGGTGGCGTCGGTGCGCATCCACACCGCGGCGTGCGGGGTGGTGAGACCGCTCTGGGTCATCGACTCGGCCATCGCCTTGAGGACACCCTTGACGGGAATGCGTTCTTCGAGAGGGCCGTCAGACCACGACGCCAGATCCCGGCCGGCGAAGCGCGTGGTGGACGTCGGCGGAACCGGAGTAGCCAGGCGGCCCACTGTCGGCGCGGCGGCCCCGGACAAGGCACGCTCCACGTCGGCGCGGGTCACGAGTCCGTCACGGCCGGTGCCCACCAACTGCGACACGTCCACTCCGTGTTGCTTGGCGTACAGGCGCACGGGGGGTGTTGACCTGGTCGCCACGGCGGGACGAGCGGTCTCCACGGGAGATGGGACCACGGGAGCGACTGGAGCAGAACCTCCGTTGCGACGGCGGCGCGACGTCACGGCACCCTCGTCGGCCACGCCGTATCCGATGAGAACTGCTTGACGTCCCTCTCCAAAGGCCTTGGCCGATGTGGGCTCTTCGGTCGGAGCGCTCGCGGGAGCAGCGGACGCGCCAGACGTCGCGATGGTGATGAGCGGGGAGTGCACCGCGACGGTGTCACCTTCGTGGGCGTGCAACGTCACCACGGTGCCCGCGTAGGGACTGGGGAGTTCCACGGTGGCCTTGGCCGTCTCCACATCAACGAGGGGCTGGTTCAAGGTGACCACGTCACCGACCTTCACCTTCCAGGTCACGATGTCGGCCTCCACGAGGCCTTCACCCACGTCGGGCAGCAGGAATACTTCGTCGGCCATCAGAACCCCATCACCCGGTCGATGCCATCCATCACCCGGTCAACCGACGGGCGGAAGTCTTCCTCGAGCCGCGACGGCGGATAAGGAATCGGGTAACCCCCGACAATCACCCCGGGAGCCGCCAGGGAGTAGAAGCACGACTCGGTCAGTCGTGCCACCACGTCACTGCCGACCGAGGCCTGGGGCGCGGCTTCTTGCACGACCACGAAACGGCCGGTTTTTTCGACCGAAGACTGCAACGTTGGTAGGTCGAGTGGTGACAGAGAGCGCAGGTCGACCACCTCCACCGAACGACCCTCCGTCGCCGCGAATTCGGCGGCGCGCAGTGCGGTCTTGACGGTCGATCCGTACGCGAAGAGGGTGACGTCGGTGCCCTCGCGGCGCACCACGGCGTCGAACAGACCCGGGCCTGGAAGGTCGGTGTCAACCTCCCCCTTCTCCCAATAACGCGACTTCGGTTCACAGAAGATCACGGGGTCGTCGTGGCGAATCGACTCCTGAATCATCCAGTAGGCGTCGTGAGGTGTGGAGCAGGCCACCACGCGCAGACCGCCGGTGTGCACGAAATAGGCCTCAGGCGACTCGGAGTGGTGCTCAATGGCCCCAATGCCCCCCTGAAAGGGCAGACGAATCACCATCGACATGTTGTAGACACCGTCGCTGCGCTTGTGCAGCTTGGCGACCTGACTGACAATCTGGTCGAAGGCCGGGTACACGAATCCGTCGAACTGCATCTCGAGCACGGGCCGGTAACCACGGATGCACAGACCCACCGCCGTGCCAACAATGGCCGATTCGGCCAGTGGGGCATCAATGACACGGTCCTCGCCGAAGTCCTTCTGCAGTCCGTCGGTGATGCGGAACACGCCACCGAGCCGGCCAATGTCTTCGCCACTGAGCAGAACCTTCTTGTCCTCTTCCATGGCGCGCCGCAGACCCTCGTTCAGCGCTTTGGCCATGGTCATCGTGGTGGTCACTGTTCACCTCCCACGCCGAGTTCAATCATGTCGCGCCGGCCTTCGTCGATATAGGGATGCGGTGCGGCGTAGACGTTGTCGAACATGGTGAGCGGGTTGGGCCGATCCATCGCGAGAACGTCGGTGCGAAGTTGCAGGGCGATTGCGTCGGCTTCTTCGTCGACCACATCGAATTCGGCCTTCTTCATCTTGTGTTCACGGGTCAACAAGGCCTTGACACGGGCGATGGGGTCGCGGTGCTTCCAGACCTCGACTTCGGCGTCAATACGGTATCGCGTGGGGTCGTCCGACGTCGTGTGGGCACCCATGCGGTACGTGTACGCCTCGATGAGAGACGGACCGGCGCCGGCACGGGCGTTTTCCAACAGTCGACGCGAGACCTCGTACATCGCCAGCACGTCGTTGCCGTCCACCCGCACGCCGGGGAACCCGAAGCCCTGAGCGCGGTGGTAGAGGGGAATCTTCGACTGACGTGACATCGGCGTCGAGATGCCCCACTGGTTGTTCTGACAGACGAACACGACCGGGGCGTCAAAAGAGGCGGCCCACACGAATGACTCGAGAACGTCACCCTGGCTCGACGCACCGTCACCGAAGAACGTGACCGCCGCTTCCTCCGCGCCGTCGCGCTGAATACCCATGGCGTAGCCGACGGCGTGGAGAGCCTGGTTACCCAGCACGATGGTCGGAACCGAATGGCGATAGCGCTGCGCGTCCCAACCCCCGTTTGACGTGGCGCGGAAGAGGCGCAACATGTCGGCGGGCGGCACGCCGCGACACCACGCGATGCCGTGTTCCCGGTAGGTCGGAAAGGTGAAATCGTGTGGCGCGAGAGCCCGACCCACGCCGATCTGGGCCGCTTCTTGACCCTGAATCGGTGCCCACAGCGCCAACTGTCCCTGACGCTGCAACGACGTCGCTTCACTACAGATTCGACGGATGATGACCATGTCGCGATACAAACCGAAGATGTCGTCACGACCCAAGGTGGACTCGTATTCGGGGTGTTCCACTCGCTCACCCTCGGGGGTAACTAGCTGAACTAACTGCTCCTCGAACACCGTGTCTCCTCGTAATTTCCCTACTCCACGATACCCCTCTACGCTCGTGCAATGTCCAGGCTGTTCGTCGACATCACGCCGTTACGCACGCGTCGGGACTTTCGACTTTTGTTCATCAGTCAATTTGTGTCGTTACTCGGCAGTAACGTCACGCTCGTCGCGGTTCCCTTTCAGGTGTACCGCGACACGCACTCGTCACTGTGGGTCGGCGCGGCGAGCGTCATCCAACT
Organism: uncultured bacterium; assembly: GCA_963923835.1. Taxonomy (GTDB): domain Bacteria; phylum Actinomycetota; class Acidimicrobiia; order Acidimicrobiales; family RAAP-2; genus RAAP-2. Next base: position 14,720 of record CAWUMA010000001.1, on the reverse strand, counting down.
TCCATTCCTCATCGCCGGGTCGCTGTGGGGTGGGGCGGCCGGTGATCAACACGACCGACGTCGTTTGATGATTGCGGTGGCCCTCGTGCAAACCCTGCTCGGCACAGCGCTCGGATTCAATGCGTGGTGGACGGGCAGTCCTCTCGTCGTCGTGCTGCTCCTCGCCGCGCTCGCCGCTGGCGCCGGTGGGTTTGCCGGGCCGCTTCGTGCGGCGATCATCCCCCGATTGGTTGCCCCCGACGAACTCGTGGCCGCCTACGGACTGAATCAAGTGATGATGAATGTGTCAGTAGTGGCCGGGCCGTCACTGGCCGGTCTGTTGTTGGCTGGCGTGGGACTGTCGTGGTGTTACCTCGTCGACGCCGGCACTTTCCTCGCCCTGGCCGGCGCGACGGTGTTGTTCCGACCCATTCCCCCGTCGGGCGCCGCGGCATCGACGTCGTTGCGCCAGTCAATCGCTGAGGGCATCGCCTACGTGCGCTCGCACCGGGTGGCGCAGTCGGTGTATTTGATCGATCTCAACGCGATGGTGTTTGGCTTGCCGCGTGCACTGTTCCCCGCCATCGCGCTCACTGAATACCACGGCGGACCGCGACTACTCGGACTCCTGTACGCCGCCCCGGGCATCGGCGCCGTCGTGATGGCATTTCTCACCGGGTGGTTGGCCCGGGTCACCCGTCAGGGACGCCTCGTGGTGCTCGTGGTGGTGGCCTGGGGTGCCGCCATGGCGCTCTTCGGCGCCGTCCACGTCGTGGCGGTCGCGATTGTCTGCCTGGCCGTAGCGGGCGCCATGGACGTGATCTCCACCGTCTTGCGCAACACGATTCTCCAGAACGCCATCAGCGACGACTTCCGAAGCCGCGTGTCGTCGATTCAGACCGCGGTCGTCACCGGCGGGCCGAGACTGGGTGATCTCGAGTCGGGTCTCGTGGCGCGACTGGCTGGAACCCGGTTCTCCATCGTGTCGGGCGGACTGGCCTGTGTGGCCGGCGCCGCCCTACTCGTGTGGCGCCGGCGCGAGTTCTGGTGGCAGCGTTCGCTGGCGGAGACCCACTGACCGACGCTTGGCGTTGGTCACGGCGGCCAGCTGACCGCACGCCGCGTCGATGGAGCGACCGCGGGTGCGGCGCACCGTGGCGGTCACGCCGCGGGCTTCGAGCCCGTCACGGAATTCACGCACCCGCTCCATCGGCGTGCCCATCACCAGATACCCGGGCGTGGGGTTGAGCGGAATGAGATTGACGTGCGCGTGCAACGGCCGGGCGTACCGGGCGAGTTCCTCCAGCGCGCGGTCGGTGTCGTTCACCCCGTCGATGAGTGCCCACTCGAAACTCAGTCGCCGTCCTGTCGTCTCGTTCCAGTCCTCACAGGCGGCGCGCAGGCGCTCGAGGTTGTAGCGCTTGTTCAGTGGCACGAGTTGGTCGCGCGTCTCGTCATTAGCCGCGTGCAAACTGACGGCCAATGTCAGGGGTAGTCCCTCCCGGGCGAGGCGCTCGATGGCCGGGGCCACACCCACGGTGGAGACCGTGAGATGACGCGCCGACATGCCACGGAACTCGTGGAGTCGGCGCACCACTTCAACGGTGACGTCGTAGTTCGCGAGCGGTTCGCCCATCCCCATGAAGACGACATTGGACAACCGACGGGGTGCGGCCTCACGGGCGGCGAAAAGAACCTGTTCGAGAACTTCACCCACGCGCAGGTGGCGGGTGAAGCCGGCCTGTCCCGTGGCGCAGAACGAACAGTTCATGGCGCAGCCGGCCTGACTGGACACGCACACGGTGACCCGGTCGTCGTAAGCCATGAGGACCGTTTCAATGGTGGCGCCACCTTCGAGTTCGAAGACCCACTTGCGGGTCGAACCCTGGTCCGAACTCACGTCGTTCACGACCTTTAACGACGGAGGGAACTGCTCGGCGAGGCGGGTTCGCAGCGAACCGGGCAGGGTGGTGATCTCCCCGACCGTCCGGGCCTCGCGCCACAGGCCGTCCCAGAGCTGATCAACCCGGTACTTGGGCCCCGCACCGAGCGCCGTGGCCAGGTCGTCGCGGGTCAGTTCGTAGAGCGAGGCCACGTCCGCCACGTTACGAGAGCGACCAGGGACTTTTTCCGGCAACTTCTTATTTACGACGAAATTTTCCCTCACACTGCTCTTAGACACGATTCGTAGGGTGGCTCTCACCAACAAGAGAAAGGAACACCATGTTGGCCTTAGGAATCGGAGCCGTTCTGGCGGCCCTCGGCGTCGGCGTCGCCCTCGCGGCGGCCTCATCTGCCATCATCCACAGCCACCAGGCGCACCAGGAGCAGACCGCGACTGAGCACGTCAACGATGGTGAGCTCGTAGCCGTCTAACGGCGAGTTCCCGGAATCGTCGGCCCCCGCACCCCCTCCTCCCCTTGGGGGTACGGGGGCCGTGACACATCCGGGCCGGATTCTGCTTGACTTTATGCCTGTCCAACTCTCAGGGAGCCAGTCATGGAATTGAAGAACACGTCGGCCGTCGTCACCGGTGGCGCCTCGGGCCTCGGTGAGGCCACCGCCCGCCTGCTCGCCCAGCGCGGCGTCAAGGTCGTCATCGCCGACCTCAAGGATGACCGTGGCCAGGAAGTCGCGAAGGAAATCGGTGGCGTCTACGTCCACTGCGACGTGACCAACACCGACCAGGTCATCGAAGCCATCGAGGCCGCCAAGAAAATGGCCCCGCTGTGGTCGGCCGTCAACTGCGCCGGTATCGGCTGGGCGACGCGCACCGTCGGCAAGGACGGCGAGTACGCCTCGGCCCACGACCTCGATCTCTACCGCAAGGTCATCGAGATCAACCTGGTGGGCACCTTCAACGTGTGCCGTCTCGCGGCCACCGCGATGAGCCACAACACCCCCGACGTGGACGGTGCGCGTGGGGCCATCGTGAACACCGCCTCGGTCGCCGCCGAGGACGGTCAGATCGGCCAGGTCGCCTACTCGTCGTCGAAGGGTGGCGTGGTCGGCCTCACCCTGCCCCTGGCCCGTGACCTCACGCCCATCGGTGTGCGCGCCAACTGCATCCTGCCCGGCCTCATCGACACCCCGATCTACGGCAGCGGCCCGCAGAGCGATGAGTTCAAGGCCCGCCTCGGCCAGGGCGTGTTGTTCCCGAAGCGTCTGGGCTACTCGGAGGAGTTCGCGACCCTGGCGGTCGAGCTGCTCTCGAACAGCTACATGAACGCCGAGTCGATTCGTCTCGACGCCGGCATCCGCATGCAGCCGAAATAGTCGAACCGATTCACATCATCTCCACAACACCGGGGCGAAAGCCCCGGTGTTGTGATTTTCACGGAGGACAATCATGGATCTGATCACATCGCAATTTGGGTATCGCTCGAGTTCGCTCGACGTGGTGGAGGGAATCGACCTTCGCGGCCGACACGCCCTGGTCACCGGCGCCACGAGTGGATTGGGCGTGGAGACCGCCCGGGCCCTGGCCTCAGCTGGGGCCACGGTGCACCTCCCCGTGCGCGACACCACACGTGGTCAAGCCGTGGTCGACGAACTCACCCGTGACCTCCCTGGAGCCAACTTCGTCCTGGGTGCCATGGACCTGGGGAGTGTCGCATCCGTGCGCGCCTACGCCGCCACGCTCACCGGTCCGCTCGACATCCTGGTGGCCAACGCCGGCATCATGGCCACCCCGGCCGGGCGGACCGTCGACGGCTTCGAACTCCAACTGGGCACGAACGCCATCGGCCACTTCGTCCTGGTCACGTCGCTTCTGGAGAATCTCCGCCGGGCGAACGACGGATCGCGGGTCGTCATGCTCAGCTCCATTGCGCACCGCATCGCGGGCGTCGATTTCGACGATCCCCACTTCACCACCCGCCCTTACGACCCGTGGGTCAGTTACGGCCAGAGCAAGTCGGCCTGCTCGCTCCTGGGAGTGGCTCTCACGGCCCACTACGCCGGCGACGGGCTCTTCGCCAACGCCGTCCACCCCGGCGGCATCATGACGGGCTTGCAGAAGCACATGACCGAGGAGGAGATTCGGTCCCGCGGCTGGGTGGACGAGCACGGCGAGCCCAACCCCCTCTTCAAAACGCCGGCGCAGGGTGCTTCGACCGCAACGTGGGTGGCCACGAGTCCCGATCTCGCGGGGGTGGGCGGTCACTACTTCGAGGACTGTCAGGAAGCCAAGCCGTGGGACGCATCATCGCCTATGACCGGCGTCATGCCCCACGCCCTCGACCCCGAGAGTGCGCAGAGGTTGTGGGAACTCTGTGACGAAGCCGTGTCGAACTAGACGGCGCCCGCGTCGGCGATGTTGTCGAAGCGTGCGAACTCGCCCCGCCAGGTCAGGTGAGCTGAACCGGTCGGGCCGTTTCGGTTCTTGCCCACGATGATTTCGGCGTTGGAAATCTGGTCGTTGGGGACCTGACCGAACTGCTCAGGGCGGTGAATAAACAGCACCACGTCGGCGTCTTGTTCCAGCGATCCCGACTCACGAAGGTCCGACATGATGGGTCGCTTGTCCGACCGTTCCTCGAGCTTTCGCGACAACTGGGACAGGGCGATGACGGGGCATTCCAACTCACGGGCGAGAATCTTCAACGCGCGGCTCATCTCCGACACCTCTACCTGGCGATTCTCGGCCCGGCTCCGCGACGTCATGAGCTGGAGGTAGTCGATGATGATGACGCCCAGGTCGCCGTTTTGCTGCTTGATGCGTCGGGCGCGGGCACGAATGTCCATCACCGTCAGCGCGGGATTGTCGTCGATGAAGATCTTCGCCGACTGCAAATAGGTGAAGGCGTCCTGGGCGCGGTTCCAGTCGGCTTCGTTGAGGTTGCCGGTGCGCAGCTTGGATGAGTCGATGCGCGCGGTCGAGGCCAACACACGCTCGGCCAATTCCTGACTGCCCATTTCCAACGAAAAGAACAGTGCCGGACGCTTCACGACGGCGCCCACGTGGGTCAAAATGCCCAGAGCAAAAGCGGTCTTACCGGCACTCGGTCGCGCGCCAACGATGGTGAGAGACGTGGGCTGGAGACCCTGCACCATTGCGTCGAGTTGGCGGTATCCGGTCTCGAGGCCGTTGATACGTCCGCGGAGTTCACCCCGTTGTTCCAGGATGTCAGCTTCGGCGAGCAACAAACTGTGCAACTCGGTGACCGAGTCGAACCGACGACGGTCGCCAATCTGGTTGATCTTTCTCTCGGCGTCGTCAATCAGTCCGGCGACATCGTCGGTGGGAACGTAGGCGTCGTCGACGATGGACCCGGCCACCGCAATCAGGCGGCGCTGCTGCGCCTTCTCACGCACCAGGTCGGCGTAGTGCTGCGCGTTACTCGCCGAGGGCGTGTTGATTTGCAGCGACGACAGGATGCTCAGCTCGATGGACTGCGCGCCGTGCTCTTGCAACTTGGCCTGCACGGTGACGTAGTCGACCGGCTCACCGGCCTGGGCGAGGGCGAGAACCGCACTGAAGATTTGTCCGTGCATCGGACGGTAGAAGTCCTCGGCATCAACGGTCTCGGCGGCGATCAACACCGCATCGTGCGACAGCAACATCGCACCGAGCAGAGACTCTTCGGCCTCCATGGCACTCGGCGGCACGCGCCCCGGTGACGACGCCGATCGGTTGTGGTCGTTTTCAATCTGCGTCATAGGTACTCAACGGTCTCTCATTTGGGCTGTGTCTCGCTAGAACAACAACATGGGGAAAACCCTGTGGCAAACCACCCCCTTAGTGTGGAGCCCCCTTGTGACGCGGACCGGGAATTGACAAGCGCCGGGGACCAGCCCCGGCGCTTACCAAATTTGGGGAAAATCGACGCCTACTTGGCGACGACCTCCACGGCCACGGACGCCACGACCCCGCCGAACAGGTGGGCCGAAACGGTCGCCGAACCGAGCTCCTTCAGGTGCTCGTCCATGACGATGGCCTTGCGGTCGAGGGAAATTCCCGTCGCCGTACGAAGGGCGTTCACCACGTCGGCCTCGGTCACCGAGCCGAACAGGTGGCCATTGGTGCCCGCGCGCGCGGCGATGGTGAGGGTCACACCCTCGATCACCGTGCGCTGGGCCTCGGCGGCCTCGCGGTCCTTGGCGTCACGCAGGTCACGGGCCTTGCGCATCGACGCGGCCTGGGCCTCGGTGGCCTCGGTCGCAATCAGCGCGGCCCCGGTGGGCAACAGGAAGTTACGGGCGTACCCGGACTTCACCTCGACGATGTCGCCACGGCGTCCCACGCCGCGCACGTCACTACGGAGCAGAACCTTCACTGCGCCACCTCCTCGGTTGCGATGTCATCGGCCGGACCCTCGAGAGCCTCGTCAATCGCGGCCTCTTCAATGGCCTCCACCGACTCGGGCGCATCGTTGTCACGCGGACGGCGGTCGTCACGACCTCCGCGGCCGCCACGGCGCTCGGTCACGGTGCGCTGCGTGTAGGGCAGGAGGGCGAGTTCGCGCGCCGTCTTGATCGCGTCGGTCACGTCGCGCTGGTGCTGCTGGCAGTTGCCCGACACCTTGCGGCCACGGATCTTGCCGCGGTCCGAGATGTACTTGCGCAGGGCCGGCAGGTCCTTGTAGTCGACCGAACCCACGCCGTTCATGCAGAACGCGCAGGGCTTCTTCTTCTGACCGCGACGAAGGTCGATCTTCGGCGCGCGCTTCGGCGGCTTGGGGTTGTTAATACGGGGCATTAGAAGGGCTCCTCATCAAAGTTGTTGTACGACGGTTCAGCGGCGCGGGGCGCGGGGCGGTCACTCGGACCACCCTCGGCACGCGGGTTGCGCTCGACGGTGGCCTTGGCCCACCGCAGCGACGGGGCGATTTCATCGGCGTTGATCTCAACGATCGAACGCTTGTCACCCTGCTCGGTCTCCCAGCTGCGCTGTTCGAGACGGCCGGTGACGATGACTCTCATGCCCTTGGTGACGGTCTCGGCCACGTTCACGGCCAGCTGGCCGTAACCGACGACTTCAAAGTACGACGTCTTCTCTTCCATCTGGCCGCTCTGACGGTTCTGCCAGCGGCGGTTGACCGCCACGGACATCTTCAGAGCCTGCTGGCCACTGTTGAGAAACTTCAACTCGGGGTCGCGGGTGACGTTGCCGACGATGGTGATGGTGTTGTCAGCCATGTTTCCTCTTCTCTCGTGCGCCGACGCTAGGCCTGGGCGGTGACACGCGCCGCACCGGCGGTGCGCTTCACGATCTTGAAGCGGAGCACTTCGTCGGCCAACGTGAGAATGCGGTGCAGCTCGTCGACCGTCGCAGCGACGCCGTCGAATTCCACCACCACGTAGTAGCCCTCTTTCCGCTTCTTGATCTCGTACGCCAGGGGACGCTTACCCCAACGGTCGGTGTTCACGTGAACCCCACCGTTGTTCTTGATCACGTCCAGCGCGCGGTCGAGTGCGGCTTGGATTTGCTGGGCGTCGACGGTCGTGTCGAACACCAACATGGTTTCGTATGGCCTCATGGCCTTTTTCCTTTCCCTCCGGACAGGTTCCCGGGGGAACCAGGTGCACCGGATAGCGCACAGGGGTTTGTTGTTGTGTTCCCGCCGAAGCGGGGCTTTCATCCTACCGGAACGGGCCGAAGGGGGTCTAATCCGTCAATTCGGCCGGATTGGCGTAGGTCTCAGTCGGACCGGGGAATTCGCCTCCGCGCACGTCAGCCGCATACCGGGCGATGGCGTCAGTGATCTGTGAACCGATGTCGGCGTAGGTGCGCACGAACTTCGGCGGAGTGCGCCCTGACAGTCCCAGTAGGTCGTGAAAGACCAGCACCTGCCCGTCAGTGTCGGGGCCGGCGCCGATGCCGATCGTGGGGATTGACAGAGCCTCAGTGAGCCGCGCTCCAACAATGGGCGGCACACCTTCAACAACGACGCCGAAAATGCCGGCCTCTTGCAGAGCGAGTGCGTCGGCGACGAGCTGTGCGGCGGCGTCACGCGACTTGCCCTGGACCTTGAATCCCCCCATCGCGAGCACGCTCTGGGGAGTAAGTCCGATGTGGCCCATCACGGGGATCTCCGCGTTGATGATGGCGCGGATCACGTCGAGTCGGTTCGTCCCGCCCTCGAGCTTCACTGAGTCGGCCCCGGCGCGGATGAGTCGACCGGCCGCGCGCACGGCGTCCTCGGGGCCGGTGTGATAACTGAGCCACGGCATGTCTCCGACGATGTGAGCGTCGGGATTGGCCCGCGACACGGCGGCCACGTGGCGCACCATGTCGTCCACGGTGACGTGCAGCGTGTCATCGAAACCCAGCACGACGTTGCCCACCGAATCGCCCACCAGAATGATGTCGACGCCGGCAGCCGAGGCGAAGCGAGCCCCGGGTTCGTCGTAGGCCGTGACCATGACAAGTGGCGTGGCGCCACCCGAGCGCTTCGTTGCCCGCAGAGCGGGTGCGGTCAATTTCACGAACGACCCGTTCCGGTGTTGCGAGCCACACGGGGCTTCACGCCGCCGGCCGACCACTTGCGGGCCAGATGGTGAAAGCGGCACGCCGTGCAGACTTCGACGGCGTAACACTGGACCGGTTCGGCGCGGCGTTCGAGTTTGAGCAATTCGGCGCGGGAGTGGGGGCAGGTTCCACCCGCCGGCAACTTCGCCCCGAAGACGTACGTGACTTCGACGAGTTCGCACTCGTCACACACCGGGCACTTCTCGCCCGCGCGACGGCCCACGTTGGTGGCTGCTCGGACAAGTTCGGGGTGGGCGTCACAGAGATCCTCCCGGCGCAGGAGCCCCTGGGCCAGTTTCTGCAACAAGACGGCACGGACCAGGCCGAACTCCACCACGGCCCCGTCGGCCGAGCTCTTGCGGCGGCTGCGCTCCATCTCGGGCATAGTACCGCCCAGTGATTTGCCCAAAATTGCGGGGGCGTAGGGTTTTGTGTTGCCCGATATAACGACCCGATATAATGAACCGCGTGTTGGACATCGCCATTCTCGGCCTCCTCATGGACCGCGACCACCACGGGTACGAAATCCGTACCCAGTTGCGTGAGCGCCTGGCCCAAGCCAACGCCTCGTTCGGCTCGATCTACCCCGCCCTGGCCCGCCTCGAGCGCCAGGGCCTGGTGGAGGCCGTGACCCCGGCCGCCCCTCGCGGGTCGGGCCTGTCCACCGGTTCCTTGAGTGGCGAACGCGCCACTCTGCGCTCCCTGCGCGGTGCCTCGGGCATGGGCCGGCGTGGCCGCAAGGTGTACCGCATCACCGAGCGGGGCCGCCAGGAGTTCATGGCCCTGCTGGCCGACCCGGCGACGCTGGCCGGTGGCGAGACCTTCTCGTTGCGAATGGCTCTCGCGAAATACCTCACCCCTTCTCTGCGCGTGGCCCTCTTGGAGCGCCGCCGCGCCGACCTCGTGGAGCGTCTGGGCGAATTACAGGCCCATGCGCACAACGAACAGCTGGACCCCTACGCGCGCTCGGTCATGGACCACGCCGCCAAAGGTGTCGAGTTGGACCTCGCGTGGATCGACGGTTTGTTGACCACCGAACGCAACACCGAGACCTTCGTTAACAGGACGAAGTAGGAAAAGGAGAAGCCATGGGAACTGTCCGTGTGGCCATTGCCGGCGTGGGTAACTGCGCCAGTTCATTGATTCAGGGCGTCACGTATTACAAGGACGCCGACCCGGCCGACAACGTACCGGGCCTCATGCACGTCGTGCTCGGTGGGTACCACGTGCGCGACCTGGAGTTCGTCGCCGCGTTCGACGTCGACGCCACCAAGGTGGGGAGCGACCTCTCGAAGGCCATCACCGCCGGCATGAACAACACCATCAAGTTCGCCGACGTGCCGCCGCTCGGCGTGACCGTCCAGCGCGGACCGACCCTCGACGGTCTGAACAAGTACTACCGCGCCTCCATCGAGGAGTCCCCGAGCGAGTCCATCGACGTGGCCCAGGCCCTGCGTGACGCCCGCGCCGACGTGCTCGTGTCGTACCTCCCGGTCGGCTCGGAAGAGGCCCAGCGCTACTACGCCCAGGCCGCGCTCGACGCCGGTGTCGCCTTCGTGAATGCCATCCCCGTCTTCATCGCCTCGGACCCCGTCTGGGCGAAGAAGTTCGCCGACGCCGGCGTGCCGATCATCGGTGACGACATCAAGAGCCAGGTGGGCGCGACCATCGTGCACCGCGTGCTGGCCCGCCTCTTCGAGGACCGTGGTCTGACCCTGGACCGCACCTACCAGCTCAACGTCGGCGGCAACATGGACTTCAAGAACATGCTGGACCGCGACCGTCTCGAGAGCAAGAAGATCTCGAAGACCCAGGCCGTCACCAGCCAGCTCGAGATCAGCCGCATCGACGCCGACAATGTCCACATCGGACCGAGCGACCACGTGCCGTGGCTTGAGGACCGCAAGTGGGCCTACATCCGCATGGAGGGCCGCAACTTCGGTGACGTGCCGCTCAACGTCGAGCTCAAGCTCGAGGTGTGGGACTCGCCGAACTCGGCCGGCGTCATCATCGACGCCGTGCGCTGCGCCAAGGTCGCCCTCGACCGTGGCGTCGGTGGCCCCATCCTCGGCCCCTCGGCCTACTTCATGAAGTCGCCGCCGGTGCAGTACCGCGACGACGAGGCCCACGACATGGTCGAGCAGTTCGCCGATCACGGTGCGGCCAACCCGGTCTGGCCGGCCTAACCGACCACTTTTCCGCGAGGAACCCGCCCCTTAGGGGGCGGGTTTTTTGCGTCCCGTGCGCGGCGCGCTCAGCCATTTCTCGACGAGGAACGGCGCCTGCGCCGGGTCGAAGTCCTCGTCCGACTCGGCCAACGACAACAGGTACTCGAGGGCCAGCCCCGCTTGACGTTCGGGCAGGTCACCCACCGCGTCGCGAAGAGCCGGACCGTGGTGAGCGTTCCACCACTGCGTCACGCGGGCAGTGGCGGCCTCTTCGCCGATGTGTCCCTCGGTGAAGTAGATCTCGAGCAAAAAGGAGAGGATGCGCTTGAGGGCCGGACCCGGTCCGATGCCACACAGCGTCATCACCTGATCACCGTCGAGGGCGCCGCGGGCGGCCCGGTGTTCGTCGGCCTTGTTGATCTCGATGATGCGCTCTTCGAGGGTGTCCATGTGCGCGGCGAGTTCGGCGGCCTTGCGCCGGTTGCGCGTCGTGCAGTCGCACCGGGTGAGTTCGTTGAGGTCCTCGAGCAGGGGGCCGGCGTCGTAGGCGTAGCGGCGCACCGCGCTGTCACTCCAGCCCATCTTGAACGTGTGGAAGCGCAAGTGCAGCTCCACCAGACGGCTCACGTCGGCGATGAACTCGTCGGAGTACTTCAACGCCGTCAGACGTTTGCGCGTCATGCGGGCCCCCACCACGTCGTGGAACCGGAAGGTCACCCCCTCTTCCGGTGAGATCTCACGAGTGGCGGGCTTGCCGATGTCGTGGAGCAACGCGGCCATGCGCAACACCAGACGTGGTGAGGTCTTGTCCACCACCGCCCAGGTGTGGGCGAGAACGTCCTTGTGCTGATGAATGGGGTCCTGCTCGAGTTGGAGCGCGGGTAGTTCGGGTAGGAAGTGGTCGGCCAGGCCGGTGCGCACGATGAAGTCGAGGCCGATGGACGGCTGGGCGGTCACCAGCAAGAGACTGAGCTCGCCCTGGATGCGCTCCACCGACACTTTGGACAACGACGGCGCCACCTCGCGGGCAGCCGCCTCGAGGGCCGGGTCGATCGAGAGATTGAACCTCGAGGCGAACCGGGCGGCGCGGAGCATGCGCAACGGATCGTCTCGGAAGAGCCCCACCGGCTCGCTCGGGGCACTCAGGAGCCGGGCGTGGAGATGGGCGATGCCCGTGAAGGGATCGACGAGGGTCTCTTCCCAGGGCGTTCCCGAAGCCAACGCCACCACGTCGAGCGCGATGGCGTTGATCGTGAAGTCGCGGCGACTCAGGTCGACCTCGATATCGTCACCCCACTCCACCGCCGGCTTACGCGAGTGGTCGACGTACGACTCGGTGCGGAACGTGGTGATCTCGATTTTGAGGCCGTCGAGTTCGCCCCCGATGGTGCCAAATCGCCGGCCCACATCCCAGACCGCCTGGCAGTGGCGGCGCAACAGTCGCTCAATGTCGTCGGGGCGGGCGTTCGTCGTGAAGTCGAATTCGGCCATCTCCCACGGGTCGGCACCCAACCAGATGTCGCGCACCACGCCGCCGACGGCGTAGAGGGAGAAACCCGCTTCGGCGAAGGCCGACACCACCGGCCGCGCGCGCTCGGCGACGGCGCGGAAGGATTGTTCGAACGTCACCACCGTGATTAAAGGGTAGTGGGGGTCAATACGCCCGAATGTCCGCCGGTAGCGTTGAGAACATGGTTCGCCGACTAGCGAGGTGGGCGACGGCTGTCATGGTCGCGTCCCTCGGTGTGCTGCCGTCGCTGTCGCGGGCCGGCGCGGTGAACGGTGACGTGCGGCTCCTCGGTCAGTCCCCCGTGGCCACTTTGTCGAACGCGGGGACGGGTCGTATCTCCCTCTCTCTCCACGCCTCCGGGGCCACGGGCCAACGCATCGAGGTGGCCCTGCTGCCACGTCTGACCTCGCGAGAGGGGCTTGACGCCTTCCTCGCCACCCCCGGTGGGACGCCATCGACGACGACCTCCGCCGTGTTGACCTGTTCGACCACGATCCGCCTCGTCGTCACGCTGAGCGCCACGGGTGGCCCGGGTGGCGGCGGGACCTGCGTCCGCAGCCCTCTCGTGGTGCGGCTCCCCTACCCCACCAGCGCCGCGGGTGGGGTCTACCCCTTGCGCATCACCCTGTCGGGGATGTCCGAGCACCCCATCTGGTCGTTCGTGACCGTGCAGGCTCCGGGAGCGAAGTCGCGAAACCCGTTGCGGGTGGTGTGGCTGGCCGTGTTGGATCCGACCAGTGCGTCGGCCCCCACCAGCCCGGCGACGTTGACGGCACTTGCTCAAGTGCGCGACCCCGTGTCGGTCAGCGCGGACTACCGGGTGCTCAACATCGTGAACCAGATGAACGGCACGCCGTTGCACGACGCCGTGAGCGCCTTGTTGCAACGTGGGAACACGGAGTCGGTCGGGGCGCTACCCGGTGACGTGGACCTCGGCGGGCTCGTCGCCAACGGCTTCGCGTCCCAAGTGCCCCGCCAGCTCAACGAGTCGGCCACCTTGGTGCACGACCTCGGGGGCCGCCCACTCGCCCAGACTCTCTACCTCGAAACCGCACCCGGGGCCGGCCAACTGGCCGCCCTGAGCGGGGCCGGACAGTCTCGACTTCTCGTGTCTCCGGGAGCGCTCGATGGCGCCCTCGGCACGGCGTGGGGGCTCCCCTTCTCACCCACCGATTCGACCCTCACCGCGGCGGTCACCGACGCGGTGTTAACGAAGACCCTGGCGGCGCCACACGACGCAGTGAGTCGGGCCATGCTCGTCGTAGGAGCCCTGCACTTTCTCCAAGCCAGCGTGCCCGCCGGTTCTGGTCGCACGGTGGTGCTGACCCCCGCGGTGCGCGCCACACCGGCCCCACTCGTGACGTCGTTCTTCCGCGCGGTGCACGGCGACCCGATGATCACTATGGGCACCGTGGACGGTGCCGTGTCACCCGAGGCGGTGGGACGTGACGGCGCACCCACGACGCACGCCCTTTTGTCGATGTCCACCCCGCCGTGGAACGGCCGCAATGCAGCCTCCTACGCCGACCTCGTCGCCCAGACCCGCTCCTTCACGAGCGCCATCGACTCGACGTCGGTCGCCGAGTCACTGCGCGTCAACAGCCTCCAGGCCGCGCTGGTGGGTACGCCGGCCCAGCGTCAGGCCGCCATCGCCCGGGCCCAGGCCGCGCTGGGTGTGCAAATCAATCAGTTCCGCATCGACACCAGTCCGGTGACGCTGACCGGCTCGGGGACCGCGCTGCCGGTGACTCTCTACAGTCGCGCCCCGTACGCCGTCACGGCCGTGGTGCGCGTGCTCACCGACCGCATCGACTTTCCCCGGGGCTCGACCGTTCCCGTCACCCTCGATGCCCCCACCCGGTCACTGCGTATCGCCACGGGAGCGCACCGCGGTTCGAACGCCACCGTGCGAATCGAACTCACCACCCCCGACGGTGCGGTCCTGCTCGCCCGGGCTGCCGTCCTCGTCAACGTTGCCGGAACGTCGGTGGTGGGTTGGATTCTCTCGGGTGGCTCGCTCGTGGTGATCGCGGCCTGGTGGCTGCGCACCGCCCGTCGGCGTTCGCGGAGTAGACGGTGACCACGACCCACGGACGCCGTGTCGTGTCCATGGCCGGCGGCACGTTGGCCTCGCGTCTCACGGGTTTCGTGCGCGTGCTCGTACTGGCGTACGTGCTGGGATTCACGCCCCTCGCCGACGCCTTCAACCTGGCCAACACCGTTCCCAACATGCTCTTCGACCTCGTGCTCGGCGGTGTCGCCAGCGCCACCTTCATCCCGGTCTTCGTGGAACGACTCGCCCTGGACTCGGAGCGCCGCGCGTGGCGATCTATCTCGGTGGTGGTGACCGCGGCCGTCGTCGTTCTCGCCGTGGCGACCATCGTCACCGTGGTCGCCGCCCCGTGGATCATCCAGGGATTCACCTCGTGGGGGGCGCACCGCAGCCCGCTCGTGGGACCCCAGCGTGCCGCCGCCACCTCGTTACTGCGGTGGTTCGCCCCGCAGGTTTTCTTTTACGGTCTCGTGGGGCTCGCAACCGCTCTGCTCAACGTGCGCGAGCGCTTCACCGCGCCTAGTTGGGCCCCGGTCG